>NZ_JAUBVK010000055.1:0-19924 GCF_036705795.1 Microcoleus sp. ARI1-B5 | reverse complement strand
TAAAAAGCCTAAATTAATACCAACTTAATCAGCATTGGTGAAGCCAGATATTTTACAATTGATTTAGGATTGCTATAATTTAGCCAAGCGATCGGGCATCTCAGGAAATGCTCGACCGTTAGGCTGCGTTCGCGCGTATCGATATCCATTTCGATCGCTAATCCAGCCAACCTTACCGCACGATGTTTGTTGACAATTAAACGGTTGACCGCTTGGCATCACTGGCGTAACAAAGGGAGCGATCGTGGCAATTTCTCGGCACAATTCAACTAGGCGGAATTGTTGGTCGTGTGTCAAGATTTGTTTGAGGTGTAGCATGATACTTTTATTGAAATATCGTTACTTTATTGCGAAGTTTAACTTTGGATATAACAGAAAATATTGCGGTTGCGGGCTGTCAAGCGTGGCTTGAGGTTCAATCGACATCAATTATGTACATTAAAAAAAAGTCGTCAACTCCCCGAAGGAAATTGACGACTTTCTTCTACTTACATTCTTTATCTTTGCGGATAGACCAAGAACCTGTGTTACCGCTAGCTCCGCCTCTGACTAGGCAGAATTTTTTGGCAGTCCACGGATGGCTAAATACAATCGTGCCGTGCTGACCGTAACTGCCACCGACGCCAGTATTGGTTTCGGATTGCCAACTTATCAATGTAGCTCGATCGCTACCAGATGAACCGGCAACTTTGGCATCAATACCTCTGAAAGTAGAGGTGACTTTGATGCCAGATGGAAGTGCGATCGGTTGTCCGCAAATTTCATCTAAGCATTCTGCAATTGCTGGCGGATTGCTGTAGATTGCAACCGCTCGCACCTGACCGTAGTTCACGATCGCATCGTACTGCGATTGCTTGCTGGAAGAAATGGATTTGTAGCATCGCTCCGGTAACTTTTGCATAACCGATAACCGCTGTACCAGCACACAGGGCAATTGCAGAAAGTTCACCGATAATGATGATTGATGCCAATTTTTCAACTAAAGTAGTCATGATGAAGGCTCCTGAATGTGTTTGATGAGCGAGAAATCTCACTCATCTCTTCATTGCGAAGCTTGCCTCTCGGTTCCATCGACAATAGACCTCTTGCAAAAAAAATCTATGCTATAATAGAAGGTTTTCAATTTAATCCCCCTAGAGCTAACTCATAATTATAAATTGCTGATAACAAATTACAACGCAGACCATAACGGCGACGACGATTCCGATAACGACTCGACAAGATTTTAAAAATTTTCAGACTCCGGTTAACGTGTTCAATGACAATTCGTTCTTGTGCTAGAGTTCGATTATAGTCTTTTTCTAAGAGAGAAAGTTTCCCATTTTTAGGTTTCTTTCTAGGAATATAACTATTGAAATGATAATCTTTTATCCCTTGATACCCACTATCTTGTAAGCTATCTGTTTCGGGATGAAAATGAATTTTACTTTTTTTAAACAAGCTAAAATCGTGGCAATGTCCTTGCCCAAAAGCAGTGCAAATAATTGCTCTTGTCTCTTGATTAATGACCAATTGAGTTTTGAGGGTATGACATTTCTTCTTGCCTGAATAATATTGTTTCTGTTTTTTTTGGGTCGTTCAATAGCTGTTTCTGTGACATCAATCGCCACGACTGCTGGATAATCAGAGTTTTTGAGTAATGCTTTTTTCCCAGGAAGACGGAATTTTCCCGTTTTCATTAAAGTTGATTCGATGTCAATTACAATTCGGCAAATAGTTGATTCAGATACTCCCCAATTTGTCGCAATATGAAAATATGTTCGATATTCTCGCCAATATTCCAATGCGACTAAGACCTGTTCTTCAAGAGTTAGGATAGTCCCACGCCCTCTTCTGTATGAGAGGATTTTATGACCTGAATTCTTCCAAGGCTTTAACCATTACTTTTAAGGTTTGAATTTTGACACCAAATCTACGTTTAAATTGATGAGATGTCAAATTTAAATAAGATTGATTTTTCATGATTTACTGATTGTGTAACAACCAATATAAGTTTCTAGTATTTTATCCTGTTTCTAGCAAGGCAAGAGTAAAAATAAGTTAAGAGTTGGGATTCAATCCAGTAAAGCAAAACTTTCCATTATATCATAAAATTATTTTGCAAGAGGTCTAATGAATCCGCCACCAGTCAGCCCCGGATTAAAGCGTAGAACGCCTGGAAGACGAGAAGCAATAAACCTTGTTGGTAGGTCGATCGTTCCTTTACAGGCTGCGGTAGCACTAATGCGTGTTCAGTTTCTCGTTTCTTTGCTGTCTAACTAAATTCATCAACGTCAAATAAACTTAACTGCTCAGCGTTTGAGTAATTGTTGATGTTGATTGTAACATTACCAGTAATAGTAATGTTTTTGCTCGGTTGATGATAAACAACGTGTTTCCAATTTTTTTCGTTTTTAATACCTGAAAGAATTTTTCTGTCAACATTAAACAAATCAGCGATTTTTTGGTGGCTTAAATTTGTTTCAGACAACAAACGCTTAATTTCAAGGACTTGTTTTTCATTGAGTTTAGCTTGAGGATTTTTAGAACCTCTGGTTGAACGCCCTTTGTTTGCCATATCAGTCATGTTTTCTTGCTGTGTTCCAAGAAATAAATGCTCAGGATTAACACAAGCTCGATTATCACATTTATGGCACACACAAATACCTTCCGGTATTTTACCATTGTGTAATTCAAACATCACACGAGAAAGTTTTTGGATTTTGTTGTTGACACCTATTTTAGGATAGCCATAGCGACAACAGCATAAATCCGTCAACCAACAACCATCCTTAGAGATAATGTGACTTTCAATGCGTTCTTGAAGTGACAATTTAGGGTGAGCCATAATTTTGTAAATAAACATCAACCCCTAAAAGCGAAGCATATGTTAAGATGGTTAAATTTGAATAGAATTAGATTTGATGGGATTCCCAGTTGGCTGGACGGAATTCGCTTTGATGGGTGGTGGCTTCGACACAAACAACCGTCCATAGCCGGCATTCCTAAATTCACAGCCAACCGCCGGGAATGCGTCAGTTTGTACGGCAAGTCGATCGTACCCCTACAAGCCACAGTTGCTCTAATGCGTGTACAATTTTTGGCATTGCTAACTAAGGAATTATATGAGTCAGTTTGATTATTTGCGCGCTCAAATGGGAGATGGCTGGATTAACAAAGAATTACTTAAGATTCCAGACAGTGCTAAAAGTGCGATCGGCAGGAGTGCAGAATGGTATTTTGCATTGCCCCACATCAAATTCATCATGGAGAATACTGTGATGGGAAACGTGAAAGAATTATTGATGGCAGGGCAAGATTTAACTGGAACAGTGACCGACTGTGGGCTAGTTTTCCTGGAAACAGTTTACGGTGTCAATAAAGCTTTTAACTCAAAAGTCCACAAAAACTTAGCCGGAAAAGGACAATCAATTTTAGCTGGCTTAAGTTCAACTGCTGGAGAGAAAATTCTTTACAATGCTGCTGTGACGGCTCACAATGAATCGCTTAATTTACCTGAACTTTCTGTAAGAGTTGCCGAAATTGAAGCAGAAATTGCATCAATTCAAGCGCAGTTTGACGATAATGGAAAAAACGAAGCCTTGGAAAAACTTCGGGATGCTAGAGACCAAATACTGAGTACGATCGACACCCTAATTGGTAAAGCAAAAAGCAGCGCCAAACGCAAGCTAAAAATAGCAGAAACTGGTATCGCTAGAATGACGGGAACAGCACCACCTGTTGTGATTGCCCACAATTTCTACTCGTTTACATCGATTTATAATCGACCAATTATCTCAACTTACAACAAACCGCCCGTCCTCAATACAATTGTGCCGATCGCAGTTGGTGGAGCAATAACTGTGGGCGCTACTGCTGGGATTATAACTTCGATCGCCAGTTGGTTGCTGGGGAGCTTCTTTCTCAGGGGAATTACAGGTGGATTGCTGTCCGGACTGGCAAATACCGTAACATCGATCGTTCTCAAAGTCATGGGTAGTTCAGGTGCAGATGCCATGCGCTACATCGCAGCATCCGCTCTCAAAGCCAACAAATCGCTTTTACCAGTAATCTTGGGGATTACAGGCATGGAAGCAAGCGCTTGGGGGTATTTGATCGCTCACGCTTCGCTGATAATTGGTGCAGCAGTTATCATCATTCAAGCTATGAAAAACAAACTCTCAGTTGCCGAAATGCTGTATATTTTTGGCAATATTGAAGGTTCAACTACCTACAATCTCACGCAAGTACATATGTACGACACAAATCACGTTGAGATTCTTGATACTTTCAAAAATAAAGCTATGCAAATGTACGATGAATCAACGCGAACAATGGAGGCAATTATTGGTGTAGGTTTGAACACTAAAAAAGAATACACCGTAGCTTACGATTTAACCGATCCTTACAATCCCCAGAGAATTAGCGGTAATGAGGCGATCGCAACCACACTGGGGGCAGAAAAAGTTGCTAAACTACTAACAGGAGACTTTTTTGACTTTTTTGAGTGATGCTATGCCTGATGACTATCAATTATCACGATTCCCCTTGGATGATGAAAAAGGAACAATCAAAACAATATCAGTTTGGTCTGTCTGGGATTGTGTGGCAAAGAAATGGTCGAACCAGCCAAAAGTAACTCTCAGAAATACGCTTCTTTCTGGATTGCACAAAAATGCTGGCAAAGAGAGATTTTGTATTGGAGAAATACCTAAGGACACTAAAAACCCGCGTTTGTTAGATCCCTTTGAAGCAAATAAGAACGATCGGTATTTCCTGGATTTAGCCAGCAATTCTCGAAATCACGGGCGATTTACCTTTAATTTAGCCCCGATCGGGAAGAATTATTATGGGGCTAAAGCTGAAGAACAGTGGAAACGCATTATTTACGGTTCAATCTTGCACACTGGTTGCAAGCATCTGGTGTTTGGAGAATTCAATTATATTGTTGTTAACGACGAGCGCCGTGGTGAAGACGGGCAACTAGAAGACGATCCAACTAATAACCGTCACTGGAAAACGGGCGACAGTCACGGCAAAGCTTCCCGGCAATTTATGGAACTGTTAGGAGCAGCCGATGTTTTCGATCAGGGTTTTATGCCAGATGAAAACATTAATTTGCCACTGCAATTTCGGATAGCTCAATTCAAGGATTGGGTTGCCAAAGGGACGATCGCCTACAATCCCGATTTAGACTACTCTGGGTTTGACTTAGTAATTCCGCAATCATCGCTCAAAGGCAACAAACCAAAACTTGGCAATTACACTGGCAAGCTACTTTGCGGGCTTGTATTTGAGGGTGAAGAACGCCTAGCTAAAGCGGGTTGGATGCTCTTTCAATGGTTCGATTACGCAACTTTAGAGCAAGATAAAATTATCAGTCGATTGATTACCAAATGCCAGCGATTGGCAGCAGCGCTGGACTCAATTCAAAATTTAGCCGATTTGCTAAGAATAGACCAAAACGAAGCAGAGCAAGAAGCCCAGAAGGGGGAGCAAAATTTGCAGTCTGAAGCTGAATACGTCAATACTGCAATGGAAATTATCAAATACGATGTACGCGGTAAATTGTTATTGCATCCGTACATCGTTGAGAAAGTCATGGAAAGATTGCAAACAGTTTGGTTGAACTTGGCAAAAGCTGGTGGCGTGCGTTTTTACTCCTTGATGGCACAGCCGGATGAATGGTTTGCCAGATACGAAATAGTTGACAACAAGGAAAAGGTGATTTTTCTTGAGAAAGTTTTCTGTGCTCCGTCCATGGATGAAGGAGAATACATAGTTTTCTGCAACCCCATGCGCCACTGGGGCGACTGCCAATTGTGGCAAAACCGACACGAGGGAATTTACGCCAAAAGCAAAAACTTGATGGCAGCTTCCCGTCGATTGCTGTTGAGTTTGGGGCGCGATACCGACGGTGATTTTATCCAGTTAATCCAATCGTTTCGTTACCAAGGTCTTAGAGCTGCGATCGCTAATTTCTCGACACCCCCATCCGTCAACAAACTGCCAAAAATGGCTCTGCAAGGGAATTTGCAGCAGATAGCAATTAACTCAATGAACGATATCACCGGGATTGTAGCCTCAGCTTTAGGTCGGGCGCGGGCTGCTGGGGTTGAAGGAATTGTCCTCAACATCCCGCCGGGAGGAATGCAAACAGCACCCAAAGAAATGGCAATTATCGACTTCCTAAGTCAGGAACTGCAAATCGCAGTAGACTCGCTGAAGTCGGCATATCCTAACAACGATGTAGGCTTGAAGGCTGTCAACCAATATCTTGACGGGTTGGGCGATGCCAGCAAAATCCCGTGGCTCAAAGGCTTCAAAGACGAGCAAACTTACCGGAGTGTACCTTGTCCGGTAGCAGCAGACGCGATCGATACTGTTTCTCGCTTAGTTCAATTGGTCAACAGTTATTGGCGTCCGCCAAATCTTGAAAAAAATCTCAATATCAACTCATTTCAAAATTCGCTTTTTCCCAGCATCACTGTGGCTAAAGAGCAACTAGATTTTGCTTTCGACCAGAAAATTACCTACGGAATTGAAATGAGCGATGCGATCGCCTGGAAGCAAAATAACGACGGCGATACTTCTAAAATCCGCGAAGTAACTGGAAAATACCAGGCTTTGCGCGACTCAATCCTCGATCGAGTTCTCAAACCCGACGGTACTCGTTACTCCCTCAAAAGTTGGGCAGCCGCTTTTTGGCGGGCTTGCAATACTGCTAAGGTCGATGAAAACGGAGATACAGTCAGCAAAGGTCGCGGATCGATGGTGTTCAACTTATTCCCAGAGGAGATTTTTGTGGAACTTAAAGAAAATCCTGAGCCGCCTTCATTTTTTGAAGTGTTCAACGTTCACAAACAAACCCCCAATCACTGGTCAAAAGCTCGTTGGTCGGGGCGCACGGTGCAGATTCGGATTGTGCTTCGGGATTGGGCGGCACCTCGAACTGGGGTCATTGTACCCACATTGGCGGTTGATTTGCTCTATCCGGCTTCAGCAACACTGGTTGACTTTTTTCCACTGGGATTTGTAGCTGAACGCGATCGAGAAAAGGTAGCGATCGGGGAAACCCGAACTATGAAAATATGGACATCGGAACCCAGACCGGGCTACACAAGTGACTTTCCGACCATAAAAGTGTGGTTGTTCGACGAGTCTGTTCCTCAAGAAGTTGTGGATGCAATTGTTAAAAAAGGTAGGGCAGGGATTCCAACTTTATTTACCCCTGAAGACTTCGGCTTGTCACAATAAGTAATTTTAGTGCATAATAAATTTATGCGTCTCTGTCTCAATCAATAGTTTCATATGACAACTCTAACTGACTACGTAAAAAAATCGACTGGTTTTGGTGAAAGTACGATCTCTGCGGTAATGAGTTCTGCGATCGCCTTTCTTTCTACTTCGCTCCGCAGCGGAGAAGAAGTAAAAATGGAAGGTCTCGGTATCTTTAAAATCACCGACAAACCGGAACGCCAAGGACGAAACCCCCGCACTGGCGAACCGACAACTTTCAAAGCATCTCGTAAACCCAAACTGGGTTTTAGCAAAACTTTTGTCGGTTCAATTCAACCCGATCCTGCTGCCGTAGAAGCTGCTGTAAAAGAACAAGCCGTGGAACCTGCAACAGTTGCAACAGCCAGCCCTCCCCCAATCCCCGCCGACTTGCTAGTTGATGTGAAAACACAATTAGAATTGATGTGGCAAATCAAAGCACCTGACAATTCCTTTGTTGAAGTTTCTTCGTCAGATTTGGCAAAGTGGGGAGTAACGGCAAATACTCCAGTTTACTCTCCGGCTACGGGCTGGAAATTAGCAAAAAACATTCCTGAATTAGCTGGTATTGTGGGATAAGCTAAAATATCTGTAATGCACTCTTAATAAGAAACCCGATCGCTAAACACATCGATCGGGTTTCTTATTCAATTCTGTGAGAGAAACCTACAAAAATTAGGGTTTATTCAAGAATCTGGAAAATGAGGGAAATCTTAAATTAAGGTAAGGTCATAGCTTGAGCTTAATCGCCTCTTCTGCTATAAAGAGACGATTAAGCTAAATATTAATCAACAAAGAATTGATCGATTGCATAGTAAGTGCTTATCGTTCCTGCCTCCTTAGCAAAATATAAGAGAATAATTCCCTGATTTGAATAATTGACATTACCAACCGTCACATGAGTTCCTGAAGATGGATTAGCATAAACTGGAAATACTTTCGATTGAGAAACACTGAAGCCAGCCGGAACATTTGCCAAAGTAGCGGATGGTTGCCCGCTAACAGATGGTGCTGTTATCTGTGAGCCTCCCTGGAAATGAAAAAATCTACCTGATGTCGATCGACGGATTCTTAAATTCCCATTTCCAGCTAGTACCGGGATATTTTGCCATTCACCCCACACAATACCTGCACCCGGAGCACCAGTCGCTCCAGTATCACCTTTTGGGCCCTGAATTCCTTGCGAACCAGTTGCTCCAGTTAATCCTTGAGCTCCAGCATCACCTTTGGGACCTGGAATTCCTTGAATTCCTTGTGTTCCAGTTGCACCGGAAATTCCTTGAGGCCCAGTAGCACCTGTCAATCCAGTAGCGCCAGTAGCTCCAGTCGCACCAGTCGCACCAGTGGGGCCGGGAATGCCAGGTGTGCCTGGTTCACCTTGAAGACCTTGAAATCCTTGAAGACCTTGAGGGCCGGTTAGTCCCGGTAAACCTTGATCACCGCGATCGCCCTTTTCACCTTGAGGCCCTGGGTTTCCTTGAAGTCCAGCGGGGCCTGTTAACCCTGGCTCACCAGGAACACCGGGTGTGCCGGGAATTCCTTGAGGGCCTGGTTGACCAGTGGCTCCGGTTGCACCAGTGGCTCCGGTTGCTCCTGTTATTCCTGTTTGTCCTTGAGGGCCGGGTTCACCTTGAGGGCCAGCAGGGCCAGCTAATCCCGGTTCACCTTTAGCTCCCGGTGTGCCGGGAAGTCCTTGAGGGCCAGCGGGGCCTGGAATTCCTTGTGCGCCAGCCGGCCCTGGAATTCCTTGAGGACCCGGAGAGCCAGCAGAGCCAGGGGAACCGGGAGCACCTTGAGAGCCTGTCGCTCCGATCGGCCCGGTCAAACCTTGTAATCCTTGATTGCCTCGATCACCTTTAGGGCCTGGAATTCCTTGAGGGCCAGGAGGACCGGGTTCACCTTGAGGCCCTTGAGGGCCAACAATGGCAGGTTGGGGAGGAATGAGAGCAACATCGCGAATGGCTGTGGCTAGAATGCTGGTTCCAACCATCAAGTCAGCTTTCAGTGTTCCTGCTTCAGTAATAGCTGTTTCAAACGGAAGCCAAGGACTTTCCTTGATAATTTTGCCATTGAGAGTAAAGCGAACGAAAGAGTTAGTTGGTTGATACTCTACATCAGCAACTACAACAGTTTGTCCTGAGAAAAGAATTGGATAACGCAGCGCAATTGTTGGGGTATTAACTTTTACTTCAAAGTTAATACTTGCTGTCGATCGAATTGTAATTGGTGTTGTACCGGAAATATCTTCGACTTCGATGAGATGGACACCTGCGGTATTAATTGGGATTGACATTCCAAATTGATAGATAGGTGCAGCAGTAGTTCCTACATTGGTGGCTGTGGTATCTGTACCCACTACTACACCATTCAATTTTAAACGAACATCGGTATTGGTGTTAGTGTCAGCTACTGCAAGAACTGGCAGAGAATAGGGCAACCCTCCGACTTGAATGCTGGGTTGAGTGGGAGCTGTGATTCTAATTGGCATTAGCTTAACCTCCTAAAATTTGATAGACAAACAATCCCTTTCTTGGCATCGACATACCAAGAAAGAGATTATTGAAGCGAGACTGAGACTAGCTTTGAGGCAGAATCCCGCGTTTGGTAGAGAATCAGGTTTGAATCAACAGAGTTTGAGCGATAATCAGCTCAAGTTCGATCGACTCTCCGACAATCATCAGACTGGTGTAAGCGTCGGGATTTTCACTACCATCATCAGAAACTCGGATAACTTTGGTATTTTGTAGCTGGCTGAAAACTTGGTAAAGTTCAGTCAGGTATTCGATAGCTTCGATCGGCATTAAAATGCCAAAAACCGCTTCTGCCGGGACAATTCCCTCCATCGTCAACCCTTGATTCTGGGTAACTGTCGCTAATTCGGTCAGCGCATTTCTAATCAAGGGCTGGAAGAGTTGATCAAGGGTTTGATAAGAAATTGCCCGATTTGCCGGAGGTTTGTAAGTAGGAGCTTCGGGATTCAGCGCCTTGATTGCAGCTCTCCGCATTGAAGCATCTCTGGAGAGGATAGCTACGTCATCAAAGGGCTGTTTTGCTCGTTTGATTGCCAGCAATGAATCGCCTTCGGATTGAGGCCAGAAATTGTAATCGGCGATCGTTTGGCGGAGTAGTTTTGTTGCTAGTCCGGCTGTTAACACCATGTCAGTAATCAACTAATAAATTATTTTTAGCTTATATCCCTTTTCTGATTTTTGAGTTTATCTACTAAAAAGTTGACTTTTATCCCCATTTGTTATAGAGATAAAAGCCAAAAGCGTTAATCGGATTCTGACCAATTGATTAGAATAACAGAGACAGAATCTTTGGAAAAATTATTGACTTTGGAGTTGTTTTGTAGAGTAGCGACTACTTGTTCTGCCTTTTCCTTAGCCTCGAAGAAGTAGGCTTCCTCAAAATCAGCATTCCATTCAGGAGTCTCAGGGTCAGCCAAGAACAAAATACTACCCGATTCGGTAGCAGCACCGATCGAATAATAGGCGTAACAGATAACAAATCTGTGCTGAATCGGAGAAAGAGCATCAGCATTAGTGTTGGGAACGGGGGAATTGAGCATAAAAAAACCAGTAGCGAACTGGTAAACCGCTGCTGTCAGGTAATAACTTAGGAAACAAGAGGCTTGAAAGTGTGGATTCTTGTCCAATCGAAACTGTTTCCGATGTAACTTTCAAATAAATGACTGTCACCGCGAAACAAAACTTTGTTGGCAGGAAACCAATGACTTTCGCCAGTACAATCCCGAACTAAGGTAAAGGAATGGGAATAGCAGGGAACGAGCGGTAATTCAATTGCACCGATCGCCCAACCCGGACACCAAACGTTTCCATAGTGAAAGAAACAGTCTTTTGGTTCTGGAAACCAAGTAATGTGTTCTTGAGTAATTTTTAAGGTTTCCATCTGAATCACCAGACAATTGGTTTAAAAGTGTTGATTTTCGCCCAATCGAAAGAGCTAGCTGCATAAGTTTCAAAAAGATGAGTTTGTCCACGAATGGCAACTTTATTAGCAGAAACCCAATGACAGCCACCTTCAGCATCACGAACCAAAGTCAAGAAACGGGAATAGCTAGTAGGAATCGGGAGCTCAATTTGACCGATCGCCCATCCCGGACACCAGTGAGAGGGATTGTACAAGAAGAAACAATCTTTGGGTTTCAGAAACAAATCAATGTGTTTCTGAGATGTTTTCTGTTTTTCCATCGTTTCTACCGTTTCCATCGTTTTTCCTTGATTCAACTTTTGCAACAGCTTGATTGAAAGCTTCATCCGTGGGTTCTTAAATGATACCGAGAGAACAAAACCATCGGAGTTGGATAGTTCGTCCGCCTCGGCAAATAGTGTTCTCTGCGCTATGGCATAAGTGCTGGGAGCCGCCATTGAGGAGTTGGTCGTAATAGTATGTGAGTCGCTCGGGGGGGAGGTCGATCGGTTTTTTCCCACCAAACGGGCAGGAATAACAGCAGTTTGCTGGTACATTGTAAGCACTTAAATCTCTTGCCATGTGTTTTAGGTTAGTATGAGTTTTTCGGGAAGTGTTCAGGAGAGAAGATTTAGGGGAGAAGAGTCCTTTCCTTCTCTCCTGATTCTTTTCCGAGGTAGTCAGTTAAACAGATTCTGCAATTTGATATGCTGCTAGATAGATTGCGTCGGTACTTTGCGGGTGTTTGCCTTCTATCTGGTCGCTTATTGCTAGGGCTATTTTTATCCTTTGAGCTTCGGTTGGCGAAGGAAGCACTTGGTTCTGAAAATAGTACCCCGCAGTTGAATCAAAGAATCTGTTGAGGTCAGTTTCATATTTCAGAAACTTTACTAATTCCTCTAGATTCATGAGTTTTACGAAAGTCTAGAACAGGTCGAACATCCAGAACTGGGCAGAACTCTTTCTTGGATTGATAAAGAATGATGAGGATAGATTCTCATAGTTCGGGAACCAAAACATCATCACCCAACAGCGAAGCACTACTGGATTGCTAAGTAACCCCTAACAAGAATCAGGTCATGATGATTTTCCTTGTCCCTGGATTGCAGCCCATAAGAAGTGCAAAAGCTGACATGGTAGCATTTCTTCATTATGAATAGCTAAGAATCGATCGAATAAATAGGCAAGGTGAAGGCGACTGTTTCCGAAACTGGGCAAAATAAAGCCTCATTAACCTCGAACAGCCAAGGAATCGGTGACAAAATCTCCAGAGTTTGCTGATTCCATCCCTGAATTATCTGAGGTTTTAAAGAATCACTGTCATCATTTTGCTATAATTGTGACAGTATCAGTTTCATATTTGGAGAGATTACTACTGGGAGCGTGATGTTTGGTAGAATTCCATTGAGCTAAACTTTACAGCAGCGATCGTCCAACTAATCTTTTGAATCCGTGCCACAACTCGAACTTTTTCCAGAATTTCAACCGAAACCCAGAGCACTGAAATCTACTCAGCTAACCATGAGTTCCCAGGCGCTAGAGAGCTGGAAACAGCGCATTTTTGAACATCAACAATCTGAAGCCGCTGACCAACCGCGACAGGGAACACTATTCGATTTAGCGCCAAATCCCTGTGGCTCCAACAACAGAGACCCCTTTGCCCTGGAATTACACAATCTATCATTCTGTGAGAAACCGGATTGGGGCGATCGTACTTGCCTCTATTTTGTGATTGATAATGCGCTTCCATTGCTGCTGTATGTGGGAGAAACAGAGCGAACTCCCAAACAAAGATGGATGAGCCATGATTGCCACCACTACATTGGCAATTACATCGAATTGCATCGGCCTTATTCCTTGGATGTGGCGGTGGCTATTGCATTTTGGTACGGAGCACCAGCTAACCGAAAACAGCGGCTACAACTAGAATCAGAGCTTATCTACAAGTGGCGATCGCCTTTCAACAAAGAATGCTGGCAATATTGGGGGCAACCCTTTGGTAAATGAAACGCCTGCAATTTGGTATTTTAAAGTTAGAAACCATAGGAACCATCAGCCATCCCCGAATCAAATATGGATCGATTTGAATTTCAGCTAGCAATGCTGCAACAAGGAACACAGGAACTAGAGCAAAAAATAGCTAACTTCAGTACAATTTTGCAGCAGTTAAAAACAGCGGCAATTACCATTTGGGTAGCATTAATCGGTTGGGTGTTTGCCAGCAAAATAGAGGCGTTGGTTCCGCTGGGATACGTTATAATTTTTGGTTTTTGGTTTTTAGAAGCTACCTACTGGAGGGTGCAATTTTATTATATGCAAAGAGCCGCTGCCGTTACCGAATTTTTGAATGATGAAAGAGCTTTAGATGAAAGTTTTGATACCCGTTCGATACCGGAAGGGCTCATTCACCCGCTCGGTTATTTGAAAATACTTAAGATGCCTTCTTTAGGTCGAGCTATGCGCGCTCCATCAATCTATATTTTTTATACCTTTTTGTTGGTTGTTAATTCGATCGTTTGGTTGATAAGTCTTAAAGCAGTTCTTTAACTGGGCAAGATCCGAACGTGCGATCGATCGAACAATATCTTTTATCCCAACTCATACCAATTTCATAAAATAGTGCTACAGTTAGTAGAAGTTATTTTTGTAATTTAGTACCCAAATAGAGGTCAGAAAAATGTCAGGAGTGGTCAAAATTGAAATTCGGGAAACCGCAGCAGAGTTGCAAGCTATGCTCCACCGAGAGAAAGATGTGGCGCGCCACGAAAAACTGCAAGTTCTTTATTGGCTCAAAACCCAAACAGTAGACAGTGTATTGTCTGCTGCTGTGCGCGTCGGTAAGCATCGTACCACAATACAAAGATGGTTGTCTAGTTACCGAAGGGGAGGAATAGAAGAATTTTTATGCCAGAAACCTCGTTCCGGCAGACCCAGAATAATGAGTCCAGAAACCGTAGAGAAATTATCAGAGGAATTGAAGGAAGCATCAGGATTCAGTAGCTACAAAGAAGTACATCAATGGCTGACAATTTGTTGTGACGTTCCGGTGGCATATCGGACAGTACATCAGTGGGTAAGATATCGGATTAAAGGAAAATTACGCATTCCCGCGCCCTGTAGCCGTGAAAAACAGAAAATAGGAGCAGTAGAAGAGTTTAAAAAAAACTGCCAACCCTAATTCAAGCGAGTCTGAGTCCCTGTGAGAGTTTTTTAAAACAATGGAAAAAAGTGCGATATTGGAGTCAAGATGAAAGTCGGATGGGATTGCATACAATTCAAAGAAGAAAGTTAACTGGCAAAGGAATAAAACCACAAGGAAAAGTGCAATGGGAATTTACTTATTTGTGGCTGTATGGGGCAGTATAACCACGCTTCTGGAGCCAGTTTTTTTTATGAATTTACTCATTTAGATACAGTATGTTTTGAAAAGTTTCTTGAGCTATTTGCGAGTGAGTACCCGGAGCATTTACATATAATTCAAGTAGATAATGGAGGATTCCATAGTTCTTTAAATCTTAGCATACCAGAAAATGTGATTTTACTATTTCAACCCGCATACAGTCCGGAAGTAAACCCAATAGAAAGATTGTGGGGATATGTAAAAGAACAATTGAAATGGTTGAGATTTGACCAAATAGAAGAGTTGAGAGCAGCGGTGCAAAAAGAATTAAAAAAGTTGACAAAAGAAGTCGTTGCTTCTTTGACGGGATGGGAATTTATTTTGGAGGCTATATCTGTAGCGGGACTTTAGGAAATTGGTATAAGTCAAAGTATACATGAGAGGTTGAATTTGCTTGCTACTCCCAAAAGCAGTTGCTTGCTGTATGGCTTAGGTTAAGCGATCGCCTGTTGTCTCCTCAATACTCTGTAGGTTATTTTCACGCTAACCAGAATTGTTCCCAATAGACTTCTGCTGAGGCAGCAACCTTTTATAGTGCTTTTTATTCAGATTGTATAGTGCAGCCACTAATTTGATAAACTGAGGACAGCCATTGGGAAGCCAACCTTGGGGAATTTTGCTCGTAGTGAATTTAAAAACCGCCACTTAAGCTGCAAAATAATGAGATGAAAATTCAAACACTTTATCCAATTAGTTTAGCGCTTGCACTGGCTCCCTTAGCCGTGGCTACAACGGTTTTGGGTCAACAGTCTAGCAGTTCGTGGTTGGAACGCAACCCGCCGATTAATTGGAACAAACCCGGAGCGTCAATTCCCAAAGCTCCCGACAATAACTTCTCCAATGCAGCCCGCTGCCAGCAGCAAATCCGCAACCCTTCTACTCCCGAAGAACGAGCCGTGAAAGCAGCAGGGTGGACTCTATCTAACGGGCGGGGCGAGACGAAAAATTCGGGTGGCGTGTTGCTGGTAAAAGGGCAGACTGGTTTCGATGGAATGTGCCGCCCTCTGGGATACCAGGAATTTGTTTTTGTTAGCGGTATCTTTGCCGGAACCACTTCCCCTTATCCTATGAATGCTAGAACTGATGGCGCTTTATTTCAAACCGATATCGAAACGTCCTCCCGCTTGAAGGCCCGGTTTTTCCGCTACACCCGGCAAGATGCACTCTGCTGTCCTTCTCGAACCAGCGAAGTAACGTATCGGATTGATGCGACCAATAGCACACCCCTCGTCCTACCGATTCAAGTGAGAACTTACGCCAACTCCCAATGAAAAAGTACCTCAACCTCGCTAGCGCCATCCTCGCCTCGTTCAGACCTAAATCCAAAATACCCACAATCGATAGCTACGCTCAATCCACGCTCAACCAAGAGCCGCAGCAAGCCCTGATGGAATGGCTCTTTGCTAGTTTGATGGGCGCTGGGTACTTCGGCAAAGCTCACCTGATTTGGGATGATGGTCAAGACAGAGAACGAGAGATTTTTACCGCACTGATGAGAAACGAGCCGATATTCCTGTATCGCCAGGGAGAGCGACCTTCACCAAGGGTTGAGGGATATTGTTGGCGGCTGATTGGCGAACATCCGAGTTTGCGGGTGTATCAGTTAGAGATGGAAGCTGAAGGAGATTGAGGGCGATCGATAGCTGTAAAAACAAGAAAGCCCCAGCATATTACCAGGGCTGATAAACCATTACTTCAGTTTCAAAGCCCTTGTTTGTACTTAAATTAGCAATCTTTCAGCAGTCTGTTGAATGGCATCATCAGGGTGCATATCCTGAATATCGATCAGCCGAATGCTCGTATCTTCGACTTCTTGCAGCAAAATCAATTCATCCGGTGTTAGCGCATCCCGTAGGTTGTCAGGAGCAACACCCAAATCCTCAGCTAGTTTCTTGGCTTTGCGTCCGAACACTACCAAAGTTACTCGCTGGGAAGCGTTAACGTAAAGCCACTTTCGGTTGTTTCCAGAGAGTTCGGGATGGCGATCGATGTAGCTTTTGATGGCATCGGTTAGCCGTCGCCGTGTTTGCTTGCCTCCGAGTCGAGCGATTTCCCATTCTGCTAGAGCTTGGCTTTGTGGCGATTCCCATCCGGTGATGGTCTCAATCCAAGACCGAATCCCCAGCTTGGCTCTCCTTGCGGTAACTGTATCGGGCGGTGTCGTTGTGGCGTTGGGATTCAAAAGCGTACCATTCTAATACGATCGCACAGACCTCATCTTTGAGGATGGTTGCGTTTTTGTACTGCTTGAGACTCGTTGTCACTGTTAACTCTTTACCCTGTAACGGTTTCAGGAATTCTGGACAATCACTCGTTGACAGTGAATTCAAAAGTTTGTCTATAGCTTGACGAGTAACCGCTCATAGAAATCTGGACAAAGCTACCCTATAGTAGACAAATCTAGACAGCTACGTTTGTAAACAAGCGTCCAAAGGTCTAAAACTACTGGGATAAACGGCAATCCCACTATTCCCTTCATAAAGTTGGGAATTACTTTTCGAGCTATATTTAAACTTCCGTTGGTATCAGCATTAATCAATCTACCATTAGAAGTTTTGTATAAGCCACGTTTAACACGCTTGCCACTGAAAACGGGTTTGACATCTGACGCGGGTTTTGTAAACAGGCAACGTATCACCATCTAAAGCACTAGCTTTTGACGTGTAACTTTCCTCAGTCACAATTACTTCAATTCCCGCTAATTGAGCTTTGTAGGTCAACAAACTAATAAGTTTCACCTGTGGAATATTGGTAAATTCTTGATTGTTCTTTTTACCAATGTTGATATCTTGTTTCCATCCTGGGTTGTTGCCTATAACTAACTGGCCAAGATCATTTAATTGACACCAGTCAATAACTCTACGGCTAACAGTATGGAGATAGTTATCAATCCTTCTGTCACGCTTGCCGTTCAACATTTTTATTTGTCTCCCAGCTTCAATTGATTGTGATCCGGCAACTCTTTTATTGAAGAATTGATTAATACTTTTCAACGGTCTACCATTAATCAAAAGCGGTCTGAGACCGGGATGATTGGATGTTATAGCCATTAAATTGTTTAAACCAAGGTCTACACCAGCAACATATTTACCATCAGATTTTGCGGCTTCTTCAACGGTGTAAACAACTTCAATAACGTAGTGGTCAAGCTTAGGAATAATCCTTACTTGGTCAACATTTTTAGCCTGAGTTGGGAATTCAAGGGAGGTCTGAGACAGCTTAACAATACTTTTAGCTAAAGTCGGTTTTGATATTGCATCTATTGGATATATGACAACATTCCTACCACGCTCTTTATGCTTGTATCCAGGCATTTTAGGTTTTCCTAGATACTTCTCAGGATGCTTTGACCAATCTTTCAATGCTGCTAACCAACCTTTCCAAGCTTCTGATACTCTACGCACAACCTGCTTACTAACTTTAGTGGGCAGATACTGATAAGATTCTAAATTCTTGGTTTGATGATAGATATCAATTGAGTTGTAATACTTTTTGGTATCAAAAAAGTATTGTCTCTGCACATAATTAGCAGTGTTGTAAAGATGCTTGGACTGTAAAGCTAAATGGTCACACTCGTTCCAAAATTTATGCTGTCGGCTGATGACGTGTTTCTCTACTAATTGCATTTGACTCGACCACTCAAATGGTTTATATTGTCTAGTATACCAGATTAATTAGAAATTTGACAATATGCCTAGAATTAAATTTAAGCCAGATAACAAAGTGGCGTATGATAAGGTTCCCGTGCAGTTCAAAGTATTGCCTGGAGTTAGAGAAAAGCTTAAAGCCGTTCCTAACTGGCAAGAACGGCTTAGAGGAATTGTTGATGAATTGATTCAAGAAGTGGACAATCAGTAATATTTGTCTGTATTTGGGTAAAAATTAGCTTACAGTTTCATACCCCGCACAGTTTTGCTAATCCCGATTGACTCATCCCCAACTCGCCCGTTGACTAAAAATTTGGGTGCAAGCCCCGTCCTTATAGGACGGCTTGAATTTTCCTGATTCTATCAACAAAACCTAGTATAATAGAACAAGCAAACAACAAAAACAATGAAAGCAAGGTATCAATACAGATGTGCGATTCGTTTAACCTAAAATGAGCCGTAAGAAAGTTCATGGGACGGTTAGCTTCACTGCCCAGGCAGTTAATGATAACTGATTACATTTGTAGGTGAGACTCCGTGAGTCAAGCCCTACCCCGCAAGTGCAGCGGTGAAAGCATATCCCCTAGTTTATTGGGTAGCAACCCTCAGACTAAAGCGGGGATAAAAGGCAGAACTACGCTTAAGCCAAACCCGGTAACTGTCGAGCAAGAGTTCATGCGTAGCGACAGCGAAGATGTGTCCTAACCATCGTTATGATAAATGGTGAAATGGCTAAATCAAGAGTAAATCCGTTGAAAAAACACGGTAAAAACTGATTAACACCAAGCCAAAAGGCAAGGATAGGGCATAAGCGAATATCTGTTCGACTTATAAGCACCGCCCATAAAACCCGGTGGAAAGCATCACAGCTAAAGACTCAACCAATGTGTAATCGGAACGAAGTAACTCTCTTAAATCTCTGAATAGGTCGATGTTCAGTAAGTAGCTAACGAATGGTTTAAGGGAGAGGGATTGTATCAAAAGCGAATGCCTCACTGTAATGGTGTGGATATGCTGACGGATACACGGTAATTCCAAAGGAATAGAACAAGTAGCAAATCATATGTCTAATACGCTGAACGATCAGACGGTGGAATGGAAAGACATCAACTGGCGAAAGCTAGAACGGGTGACTTTTAAGTTGCAAAAGCGAATATTCCAAGCGAGTGAACGTGGTGATGTTAAAGCCCTGGAGCAAACTTCAGAAGACCCTGATTAGGTCTTGGTCTGCAAAGTGTATTGCGGTTCGCAGGGTAACACAAGATAATCAAGGTAAAAATACTGCTGGTGTGGATGGAGTGAAGGCTCTAACCCCAAAGCAACGTAGCAATCTTGCAGGCAAGTTAAGGTTAACCGGAAAGGCAAAACCCACTCGTAGGGTCAATATCCCCAAACCTGATACAACCGAGACTAGACCACTAGGAATACCCACAATAAACGACCGAGCTTTGCAAGCGTTAGTAAAGTTAACGTTAGAACCGGAGTGGGAAGCTAAATTTGAGCCAAACTCTTACGGTTTTAGACCAGGGCGTTCCTGTCACGACGCGATAGAGGCAATATTTCTCAGTATTAAGCAAAAAGCCAAATACGTGCTTGATGCTGATATTGCTAAATGCGTGCGCCGTGGCAGTCAACACGGTATCCCCAATCTAATTGGGAGAGACTAAGAAGAATGTCTCTAAGTCAA
>NZ_JAUBVK010000008.1:0-251134 GCF_036705795.1 Microcoleus sp. ARI1-B5 | reverse complement strand
AAAGATTAACTGTTCAGCAATCACTTGTATCAAGTGATTTTTCTGGGTTCACTACCTGAGCAACTAAGTGTATTTCCAAATCAAGCCGCCCAACGTAGCCGCCCAACGTAGGCGGCTTGACTCAGAAACACACTCAAAAGAGGGCTTACCAGAGCTAAAACTCAAGTTTTATTTCGTTGAGTTCGGTGCGGGTAGGCGGAAACTGTCCGCCCCGCTCGTAGTGTGCGAGCAGGCGTTTGTAGGTTACTCCGCTATCCCAATTACCAAAGTGCTTGGCGTAGGCGTAAACGCCCTTGTCTTGTGCCTCTTGGATCAAAACGTTTTTATCCTTGGGTGCAAGCCGTTTTTCTACTGTTCGATAGTGCTGGCTCATCTTCACCGTTTCGGGTAGCGGCTCGTAAGGTTTGGTTGCTATCGCATCAATACCACCTAAAACCCAAATCGTGACTTGAGTTGCTGGCATAAAGCAAGCCAGCTTCAGTACGGCTCTGGGGGGCAACAAATAATTAAGGCTCGGCTTGCCTATCCAGCACAGTCCTAGTACAGGTTCTGCATCAGCTAAGTGCGTTTCCGGACACCAAAACATACCGTCTTGCCGCAGTTGCGGGTCAAAATTGCGAATCAAGCGGTCGGTAGTTTTTGGCTCGACACCGTAGAGGTTGTCGCATTGTTCTGGTAGTAGCACGGGGGCTTGGTAGTAGTGAAGCCACTGTACGGTTTTAACGCCAATGTCAAGTACGCCAAATGCTTGTGAGTGAGAAATACCGTCAAACACGGCATCTCGATACCAGCGAAACGCTACAGGGGCGTCCCACGAGTACGCTAAGAATTGCGATCGCGGTACGCCCGCAACGGACTTTTGTGACATAATAATCTTGCTCCAAGCGTTGTGGATTAACGGTTGGGGAAGTCGTAACTATTCGGTGCTAAGAACACCGGGTAGTCGCGCCTATCAATCTTCCTCATTACTAGACGATCGCAGAGGGCAAGTAAATTTGTCAATCCCTAAAAGGGTTAAGTTTTGTTACCGACCGACTGGGATCGATTACCGTTAATCACATGACACAAGTGATATTATGCGTAACAGCCGGGTTTTTGTTTGCCTATTTACCTTCATTTTCACAAGTAGCCGCCCAAGGTAGGCGGCTACGCCTAGAAATGCACTCAAATAGAAAGAAACTTTCCACTAGATTCACGCTATGCACACGACGTGACCGAAATATTTTGACTTCCGTGCCAGCGATCGGGCAATAAAAAACCGCCCTTTTTAGGGGGCGGTCGGTGGAGAGAGGGTGGGTTAGATGTCGATTAACTTAACAGTCGTGTCAATTCCTAAGTAATGGCGTTGGATTACCTCTACACTGTTGCCACAAGCGGTAGCCAACAAGAGTAAGTCTGCACCCGCGTGCGCCTGTAAGGTAATGAAAGTATGGCGCGCATTATAGGGAGGTAAATAGCAAGAAATAGCTCCTGATTTTACTAACTCAGTAACTACCCCGGGATAGTAATAATCAACTCCTTTGATAGAGGTTGATTTCTGATGCCAAATTCCATAAAAAGCCCCATTAGACCAAGCTTTGCCATTTAGTGTAGTAAACACCAAATCAGCAGGCTTAGCGTCAAGAGGCTTAATACGCATCAGCAGGTCGTTAAGCTTGGGATAGATTTTGAACAATCTAACTTCACCCGTTTTAGTAACTTGAATGTTTTTAAGCCTTCCGTTGTAAGACTTACTAAATCGGATGTAATTTTTGTCACGCCCAATAAATACATCTTGCCACCGCAAAGCAAAAGCTTCACCCGGGCGACAGCCAGTTAAAAAGCGAAACTCCAGTAATGATGCAGCTTGGCGAACGTGAGATTTATTAGACTCATAAAATGCCTTGATAATGATATCCCGTTCATCCTTAGTAAAGGCGCGCCTGTCCTTTTCTTCGGGGTCAACTTCGGCGTCGGCAGTTTGCCACCACTCTTGTATTTCACCATCGGCGTTAACCGTTGATTTGTACTTATCAGCCTTGTTTTCGGTAACATCACCAACTATTACAAACGGGTTAGCCATGACCTTGGTTTTTCCAAGAGATTGTAAGCGGACAAACGCTTCCGAAAGACTAGCTATTAATCGCTTGCGACTACTTTCTGCTAGCGGAATTTTGGACAATAAAGCACTGATTCGTTCGCTCGATAAAGCCAATTCCCAGACCCTATTATCTGTCTGTTCAAAAGCCTTTATAGAAGAATTCCAGCGTAAACCTTTCAAGATGTTAGTTCGCGCGGGAAATTTAAGCTTAAAGGTCGTATCTTCTAATTGTGGGCGCTTCCATTTTAAGTAATCCTCCCACATCTCACCTACGGTCATCTCAGGCTCAGGTTCAGGGATAGGCGCTGCTAGCTTCAATTCAGCAGCGTACTTGGTCTTTAAACCGTACTTGGCAAAGGTTGGGTCGAACAGCGTCTGCCAGTCGGAGTGCTGTAAATCCTCTTCTATCCGCCATGCAATAGCGATCGCCTTTTGCCAGTTCTCCGGGGTATCCTTCATAGCCAGCCCCTGGTGCTTGCGCTTGCCACCAAAGATAGGGTTGTACTTGGTTGAGAACTGTAACCGGAGTGAACCTTTGTCAGATTGCACGGTGATGGTCTCTGGGATGTGGTTGCTTTTAGCGTATGCCATATTCTGTTTTCAACGTTCCGTAAGGGTTGTAGGCTTCTATCAAGTTTCTAGCAAATCTCTGAAAATCGAGGTATGCACATAGCTCGATGGAAGTTGTAAAGCAGTATAGCATATGGCTATGTAAAACATTAAAGTTGTGCTTTGCCATGTTTGTGGGCGGAATTATTGGATGGGAGCGCCAACTCAGACACAAACCAGCGGGATTGAGAACTCATATGCTAGTAAGTATGGGTTCTGCGCTGTTTGTTTTAATACCGCTGGCAATAGGTAAAAATGAAAATGCACGAGATGCGATCGAGCGCGTAATTCAAGGCATTGCTGCCGGGGTTGGATTTTTGGGAGGCGGAGAAATCCTGCGGCAAAATCAGCAGGAAGCAGGCAAAACTGAAGTTCGCGGGCTCACCTCTGCCGCCGCTATTTGGGTATCAGCAGCGTTAGGAACTGCGGCAGGATGCGGGTTGTGGCAACTTGCATTAATTGGCGCTTTCATGTCGCTGTTTGTTCTGAGAGTAATTAAAGAGTTAGAGCGTCGGAGCCGTCGGAAATAGTCGAGCGTGATTGTATAATATTTAGTAAAATAAGCGCGATAAGTTTGAGCGTTCGGACTTGTGTCCTCTCTCGTTTTATGAAAACTTCAGTTTGATGCTGCCAACCAATTTGATAGCCGTCGAGCGACGGGACATCATATTAGCTATTTGATAGCAAGTCCAGTTAATAATTTATACTAAATCCCGGGCAAAGCTAACCCCTTTTTGGATTTGTCTCCAGCGAGGCATGAAGCAATAGCCTAGTCTCTGCGATTGCTTTTATCTAAAGACAAGCGATTGCTAAGGTGCCTGTCTTCGGACGAAGGGTTAATCATCAAGGGAATGACGTTCCCCGGATTTGGTATTACCATAAAATTGTTGGCAGTCATCCAAGCAGGGTTTTGAGGACTGAAGTCCGAACGATCAAACCTAACTCAACATCTTAAATTATTTTAGTTAGGTAAATTAATAATAAATAAACTCTCAAAACCTATTTTGAGCATAAAATTTTAGCAGAGATAGCGCTATTAAATAATTATATACCTTCGGTGAAGGCGCGTATATAAGTTAATATTTATCCAGACCCAATCCTGAATAAACACGATTAATTTTCTTCATATTTTTTGGGCAAGTTTATCGATTCCAAAGACTCTTGCCTGACGCGACCGGCCATGGCAGCTAACTGCAAAGTCATAAAAGCATTCAAATCTTCCAAATCACATTTTGCTGACGAAAAAATCTGCTGCATTTCATTTTCCGCTTCCAAACTCAGATATCCAGCGGCAAGAGCTTGTTTTACAACTTCACGAACTACCACGATATAAATGTCCCTTACTAAACTTGAATGTATCAAAAGCCAACTCATTACTAACAGGAAGTTTCCGAGGCTGTCTCGCCAAAAAATTAAAATTCTTTCAGCTCGCGAGACTCTTGTTTCACCAAGCCGGACATAGCTGCCAGTTGCAAATTCATAAAGGCATTTAAGTCTTCCAAATCATACTTGGTGGTAGTTAACATCCGCCGCAGTTGATTTTCCGCTTCAAGAGTTAAATAACCAAGGCTCAGAGCTTGTTGGGCGAGGTCGCGAATCAGTACCATAACACTTTGGGGTTTTATTCGTTGAATAGCCTCAGTATCAACGGTTTTAACTGACTCCGCAGTGACGGCTATTGCTCAATTTGTGTGACATTTTTAGGGGTCGGCCGTGACAGCCCCAGTCGCAGAGTGTGACTAAGTAATTGCACGGGTGTGACCGAGATCACGCGGGGGAGTGGGAGAGGGTTCGAGGGGGAGAGTGGGAAAATATTGCTGATGAGTTACGCACGGGTGGCAAGAAACCGGGTTTTTTCACGCCTCTACCTCGTTGCATCCCGCCGAAAAGGTGAAAAACCCGGTTTCTGTGGTCGTCCATGCGTAAGTCCTTGACGGCAGGACTGATGACTAAGGACCAATGATTACTGCCTTCTACCTTCAGAAGGCTCTCACCGTCTATAATCAGCAAGTTAAATATTTACTGCAAAACCCTATGCAAGCAGCACATAAAGATTTGCTACAACAAATAGCCCGATTATCGGAAACTTATGCTAATTTAGCCGATCGCCTGTCAATAGCAGCAAAACAACTGCAAGACTCCGGCCTTCCTCCCTCCGACAGCTTACTCCAAGAAATCGCTGCCTACAGCCGAAACTTTGCAGGAGTCCAAAAACAAGCTCTCGAACTCAACAAATCTGCCCTCGCCCCGGGGGAAATTACTTCCCTCAAAGACATTCAAAACTTAGTCGAGACGAACGCCGCTTCCGAAGGTCTAGCCGAAATTCGCGACGCAGCTTTGAAAGTGCTCGATCGAGTATTGGCGATCGCCCACCGCGAACAAAGCGACTTCGCGCCCTTACAATCAGTTCATGCCAGAGCCCGGGAACTGCACCGCGCCATTTCCGAATCAACCCCAACTCAACTGCATTCCGACGCAGAATCCTTAGTAGGCGGCAAACACCCAGTTGCAGCAGTGCTCGCCCTAGTGGAACAGCAAGACAAATTAGACGACGAACAGTGGGTGATCCTGGAAGAAACAGTCAGCGCCGCTTTTGGCAAACAAATAGCCGTCGCCATTTCCAGAGGCAAATTAACCATTACTGAGATGGTAAAAACAGCACCTGCGAAAGTCGAACCCGCATTTAAAGCAGCGCCCGAACCAAAAATCAGCGCCGAACCTCTGCCCGAAGTTATTATCATCCCGTCGGGAAATGCCGCGCCGAAACAAGTTGCAGTTGCGCCACAAATCCAAATTTTGGAATCCCCCGCACCTTCGGCACCCATGCACGAAGTGATTATCGTTCCTAGCGTGGAAGTACCTAAATCCCTCCAAGCAACCGGCACCGGCAACATTGTCTTTGGGGCACCTCGCGAGATTCAACAAGTGCCAGTAGAGGGCGGTTTGGGATTGAAAGTTTTGGCGCACATTCAGGGAATTGGCGATCGAACTTTCGGTGCTAGAGAATACGCCGGTACTAAAGCTCAAGGGCGGCGCGTCGAAGGATTTCAAATTAATATCGAGCCGCCAATTCCCGGCTTAAAAGTCGAGTACATGGCCCACGTTGAAGGTGTTGGCGATACTCCTTGGCTCAGCGACGGGGAATTAGCGGGTTTTCGCGGTCAAGCTAAACGAATTGAAGGATTTGCGGTGCGGTTGAGCGGGCCGCAAGGTGATAAGTACGACGTATTTTATAGCGCTCACATTCAGAATATCGGCGACACCGAGGTGTCCTCCAACGGCGATTATTGCGGCACTCGCGGCAAAGCTTTGAGAATTGAGGGCATCAAAGTTTGGATCGCGCCGTCTGCGAGTTCTCAAGTTGCGGCGCCTGTGGGTTTAAAAGTGTTGGCGCACATTCAAGGAATTGGCGATCGAACTTTTAGCGATAAAGAATATGCCGGTACTAAAGCTCAAGGTCGCCGCGTCGAAGGTTTTCAAATTAAAATAGAGCCTCCCGTTCCCGGTTTAAATTTGCAGTACATGGCTCACGTTGAAGGAGTTGGCGATACTGCTTGGATCGAGTCAGGGGAGTTAGCCGGTTTCCGGGGCAAAGCCAAGCGCATTGAGGGATTTGCCGCGCGACTGACTGGGCCGCAAGCTGATAAGTACGATGTATTTTACACCGCTCACATTCAGAATGTCGGCGATACTCCTGTTGCTTCTAACGGTCAATATTGCGGCACTCGCGGCAAAGGTTTGAGGGTTGAGGGGATGACTGTTTGGGTGGAGCCGAAAGCGTAAAAATGAAAAATGAATGGAAAAAATTAAATTGCATTTTCCATTCATTTTGGGTTTTTATATCAGATCCGGTTAGTTCGTTTTTGTATAATTTGCGATGTCGTAGGGGCGGGTTTTACCAACAATCTACGCCAAAAACTAATAATCCCATAAACCCGCCCTCTCAACGGTAAACCTCAATGTACATTTTTGCCATTTGAGAAAAGTAAAGGTTGATATAGGTTATTAGTTGTGGGGGGGCGGGTTTATGAGATTGTTTGCGTGCGTCAAAGATTATTTGTAAAACCCGCCCCTACAGCTAGCACACACGATATTAATGATGCAACAGGTGCGATAAGCTTTCGAGGGTATGGGCGATCGCACTTGGAGTAGTTTCACAAGCGGCGGCTTCGGCGGCGCAGTGGCTGGCGTGGAGTGCGTGTCCGACTGTTTTCGCCCCAGAGTCGATCGCGCTATCAGCTACAAAACCATTAGCCTCGTACTGGCCCATTTCGGCTTGCATCTTTTTGTTAAACTCGGATTGATTCGGTTCCCAGTTGCGGACTGTTTGCACAATCTCGATCCCAGCCCAAATCAGCATTCCGAGTACGATCGCAGCAATCAAGTATTCCATAGCTTTCACAAAAATTGAGGTTGCCTTTATTTAATTTAACGCAGCTATTGGCAAGAAACAGGAAGGCAATGACAGCACTTTGCTAGCATAATGATCAATATTCCTTTCTACACCAGAAGCAAAATGGCAACGATTACGATTCGCAATGTGCCCGATCAATTGGTCGATCGCATCAAACGGCTTGCGGAACAAAAGGGAGTTTCGATGGAGCAGGAAATTCGCGATCTGCTACAAAGCCGTTATGTGCAGCGGGGGGCGGTGATCGATCGCATCCGTCGGCGTTGGGACACTCTGCCGGTGCAAACGGCTAGCCAACTGCAAGACTGGAAAGAGCAAGGACGACCCTGATAGTAATTGATACAATGCCAGAGGAAGTTCAAGTGATTAGGTTCGATCGCTTCCTAGCGACGAAGTTTCCCGATCTAGTGCAGCTTTTACAATAACGAGGCTGCCTGTGGCATACCGCGATTTGTTAAATTGGTTAAAAATTATCGTTGAACGAACGCTAAAAGCTTCAATAGTTAAGTTTAATCAAATTTTGTATATTAAACTAATCAAAGTGCTATGACACAAAATCCTAATGAGCCTAGAGAATACGATGCCGTCCTTGGCGGTCAATCCTCAATGCCAACTAACGCCGCTATTTTGGGAGGTATCGAAGGTGTAAAGAGGCGCTTGGCGAGTGGAGCGATCGAGCAACGAATTGCTGCTCTTTCTGATGCGCCGAAGTACGGAGAAGCTGGTTTGGAGTTGGTAATTCGGGCTTTACAGGATGAATCACCGCAGGTAGAAAGGGCTGCATATCGGCTGTTGCGGAAAAGGGTAGATCCGAGAGTTAAACAGATTTTAAAAGAGTACAATTCCTGGGGAATTTTTGAGCGCTTATATACTCTTTCTGGGCATTCAGACCGGGTTAGTTCGGTAGCAATAAGCCCAGATGGGCAAACTTTTGTCAGTGGGAGTTACGACTACATACTCAAACTCTGGAATCTACACACTGGGGAATTAATAAGAACTCTCGAAGGACATTCCGACCGGGTTATTTCGGTAGCAATCAGCCCGGATGGGCAAACTATTGTGAGTGGGAGTGACGACTGCACCATCAAAGTCTGGAATCTGGACACTGGGGAATTGCTCAGAACCATTGCAGCACATTTAGAATATTCAGAATATGCCTACAGAGTTACTTCGGTAGCAATCAGCCCGGATGGGCAAACAATTGTTAGTACCAGTACAAACCATATCATCAAAGTCTGGAATCTGGACACTGGGGTATTGATCAGAACTATTCCAGGGTATTTAACATCCCTAGCCCTCAGCCCGGATGGGCAAACTGTTTTTGGTGCGAGTATGAGCACAATCATTGGTGTCGCGAATCTGTACGCTGAGGGATGGAGCAAAATCCTTGAAGAACATTCAAACCCTGTTATTTGGATAGCCATCAGCCAGGATGGGCAAATTCTTGTGAGTTGGGGTTACGGATGCACCATCAATGTTTGGAATATGGACACCGGGGTATTGATCGGAACACTGGAATTAGATTCAGGCGATTGTATTTCCGTCGCCATCAGCCCGGATGGACAAACTCTTGTTAGTGCAAATTGCTACAAAACTATCAAAGTCTGGAATCTGCAAACCGGGCAATTGAGCAAAATTCTGGAAGGACATTCCAACTTTGTTAGATCCCTAGCCATCAGCCAGCATTCGGAAACTCTTGTCAGTGGCAGCGATCGCGAGATCGTAGTGTGGGGAGTGCGGTAAAGTTTTTGTTGGCTAGAAGTTCGAGTCGCAATGTACTCGATAAAACTGGACAACCCGACCAATAATCCGTCACTCAACTCCATGACTTATTTCCCTTGCAACACCGTGCCGTTCGAGGAGAATTGTAGCCCCGATTAATATCATTTACAGTAATTAATAGCGAAACAAAATCTATAATGGTCAACTTGAAAAAATTATGCCATACAGTCAATTTACTACGATCGCCAAAGCGAAACAAGCCTTCGGTCTGACAGTCCAAGAAGGATCTCGCTTTATACCTCCGCTTTCGCCCGATCGCACCCTCAGATATCCTCAGCGGCACTCTCAAAGATAGCCTCCCCATCGTCGCTACATCGGGAAGTGAAAAAGCGCGATCGGAAGGAATCATCTATCCCGTACTGCTGGAAGTGAGGCGGATTCTCGATCGCCAAATTAGCCTTTTTTCCGGCGAAGATTTCACCATCGACGAAGCTGTCGGATTGAATGGAGTGTTTGATTTTTTGCTGGCGCGATCGTCCGAAGTGCTAGAAATTGAAGCCCCCGCCGTTGTAATTGTCGAAGCAAAAAAGACCGACCTCAAAAGCGGATTGGGTCAGTGTATTGCCGAAATGGTTGCCGATCAACGCTTCAATCAAGCCAAAGAAAAAAACATCCCCATCATCTATGGGAGCGTGAGTAATGGCATTCAATGGCAATTTATCAAACTCGAAAATCAAACTGTGGCGATCGACTTATCCGTCTATCCTCTGCCGCCAGTCGAGCAAATCCTCAGCTTTTTCGTTTGGATGATGCAGAATGGTGCCGTTAACTTAGAAACAATTTAACCTTGCAAGGCCGCCAACAGCCAATAAATGGTGCGTCAGAACGATTCATTATACTTGCTGTGCTTATTCAGAATCCCAAAATTGACAGCAATATGTCTCTTTGACCATTTCAGCTTGAATTTTTTGGTTGATTTCGGAGCGATTGAGTTCCCAGTTGCGGATGGTATGCACGATATCGATACCAGCCCAAATTAACATTCCCAGGACGATCGCAGCAATAAAGTATCCCATAGCTTTCTTAAAAGTTGAGGTTGGCTGTGTCTAATCTAGCGTGGCAATTGAAGGCAGACAGCATAGAAAATATCAAAGTCGAGTTCCGATTTCCACCTCTTAGTCTGCGGAGGCAGACTTCGTTTGTGTAGTAGCGATTTCAATCGCCGAATTATCTTCACCCTTCCAAAGCCGCCAAAAGACACAGCAACAAAGCCTCCGTCCACTCGACTACAGCCCCGTAAGTATCCCCCGTGTGACCCCCCAAACGGTGGTTAAACCAAGCACCGGCAAAAATTCCGATCGCGCTTCCGCCCAAAGCCATCCCCACCGCCAACAGCCACCGATCGCCCTCCAAGACAACTTGCAGCACGCTCAAACTCACCAGCAACAGCACTCCTGGGATAAAATCAAAAGGAGAGTAAATCGATTCTTTATGAAAAGCTCCCTTCCCCTCGGCCCGGAGATACGGATAGCGGGCGATCGCCACCAGTTGGCCCCACCTCCCCCAACCGGCGACACCCATCAAAGCCAACCACCGATAGTTACTCAAGTCCGAGAGAGCGGCAGTTTTCAGCAGGACGATCGCGATCGCAGCCATCGCCCCAAAAGCCCCTGTAACGCTGTCCCGCATGACTTCCAGCCTGCGAACGGGGTCGGGTACGGCCAGCCCGTCTGCCGCGTCCATAGCCCCGTCTAGGTGCAGCCCGCCAGTCACGGCGATGCCCAAAACTACCACCAAGGCCGATCGAGTCAGAGCAGGCATACCCAACAACTGCAAGCCAAGATCCGCCAGTCCCAGCATCCCGCCAATCAAAAGCCCGATCGCCGGTGCCAAGCGAGCAATGCCCCGAAACTCCAAAGTCCAAGACACCGGCACCGGCAAGCAAGTATAAAAAGCGACTGCGGCTGCAATGGCAGCGCCTTGATTCCGGAAAAAGTCGATCGTAGAGCGAACCAATTTATCATCCACCATAAGATAGAAAATTTTTCATCTTGTATGCAGTTGCTAATCCATTAGCGTGTGCCAGAATTGGAACTGTAACACCCTAGTCCTTTGGATCGGGCATTCCTCCTGCAGATCGCCGTTTTCCCCGGAAAACCTTTACTGGCAGCGCTCCCGAAGCTCCCTATCTAAAATGACTAAACTCAAGACCCCCGTTTCCCTTGTCAAGAATTCTAGCTAACTCCCTGATTTCCTAGACGGGAACATACTACAACAGAGGCTTTTGCTCCATGAGTCACGACCAATTAAATAACAGGGTAGTTGCTCCTTGCATCATCGATACAGGCATTGTCGTCAACAAGCGCGATATCAAAAGATTGCTGTTTGATTTAGGACGTGTCCGCTACCTTCACATCCAAGATGGCAAGATTTACAGCGAAGGGGAAGGTTATGTGCTCGAAGTCTTCGCCAACCCCGATCGTTCTACCCTGATTGCCAACCACGCGCTTTATTTGAACGTATATAGTTTTGATTACCTGGAACTGAAACACTCTCCTGAAGAAGGTGCTTATTTTGACCTGATTCAAGAGGGACGGCAGTTGCGGTTAATTCCCCTGTCCAATCCTTTGCAAGAGCAAGTCGCCCGCAATTTAAATGCTGCGGCTTTGGATGCGGTTGTCGATCAGGTACTCTCAGGCAACTGGGATCTGCAATTGGATGAGGACGATTCTCCGTTTTAACCGTCAGTCAGTCGATTTTAGATTTTAGATTTTAGATTTTAGATTTACTCGCAGCGCCGTGAATCTGCGAGGTAGAACTAAGGTCTAAAATTTTTTGCCCTCCACGACGCTTGTCGGAAACTTGTATCCGTTTTTGGGCGGGGTCATGGGTTTTTTGTCGCGATGTCTACAACAATAGATTAGACATCTCCAATAATTATTGTGGAACAGGCATCCTGCCTGTTCAAAGCTTGCTGTTGTGGAGATGTCTATTAGATAACAACGACTGCCCAGTAGCGGTTAACGATCGTCGGGGACTAATGACTGAAGACAACGCGAGATTTTCTTTTAAATGTCAGGCTAATTGCAGCCATACCCAAGCGCGTGCAGGGGTTTTTGCCACTCCCCACGGTGTTGTGGAAACGCCTAAGTTTATGCCGGTGGGGACGCTGGCTAATGTCAAAACTTTGACGCCGGCACATCTTGAGGACGCAGGTTCTCAAATGGTTTTGGCAAATACTTATCACTTGCACTTGCAGCCGGGGGAAGCGATTGTCGCAGGCGCCGGCGGATTGCACAAATTTATGGCTTGGCCGGGCCCGATTCTGACGGATTCGGGAGGCTTTCAGGTGTTTAGCTTGAGCCAGATGCGGACTATTTCGGAGAATGGGGTGACTTTTCGAGCTCCCCGCGACGGTCGCATCATTAATTTGACGCCGGAAAAATCGATCGAAATTCAGAACGAGTTGGGCGCTGACGTGATTATGGCCTTCGACGAGTGTCCGCCTTACCCCGCTACGCGGGACGAGGTGGAGGCGGCGACAAATCGCACTTACCGCTGGCTGCAACGCTGCATGCAAGCTCACTCGCGCCCGGAGCAAGCTTTGTTCGGCATCGTGCAGGGGGGCGTTTTCCCCGATTTGCGATCGCGCGCGGCGAACCAGTTGGTAGACTTGGATTTGCCCGGTTATGCGATCGGCGGGGTTAGCGTCGGCGAATCGGGGGATTTGATCGCAGAGATTGTGAGAGTGACTGCGCCCCTGTTACCGGCAAATAAACCCCGTTATTTGATGGGGATTGGAACGTATCGGGAAATGGCGCTGGCTGTGGCGAGTGGCGTAGATATGTTTGACTGCGTGATTCCGACTCGGCTGGGCCGTCACGGGACAGCGTTTGTGCGCGGGGAACGCTGGAATTTGAAAAATGCTCGGTTTCGGGAGGATTTTGCTCCGCTCGATGAGTCTTGTCCTTGCTATACCTGCCAAAAATTCAGTCGGGCTTATTTGGCGCATTTGGCGCGGGCTAAGGAAGCACTCAGCTATACTTTGCTGGCGCTGCACAACGTGACGGAGTTGATTCGCTTTACTGGGAGGATGCGGGAGGCGATTTTGGCCGATCGATTTACCGAAGAGTTTGCCCGCTGGCTGGCACCGAGTGTCGATCGATCGTGATTGCCTTGGGTAAAGATATGCGACAATTATGAAAATTGTGTTGGATAGGTAGGTTGATTCATGGAAGCTGCATTACTGTTGGCTAAACTGCCCGAGGCTTATGCGATCTTTGATCCTTTGATTAATGTTTTGCCAGTGATTCCGGTGTTTTTCTTGCTGCTGGCTTTTGTCTGGCAAGCGGCTGTCGGGTTCAGATAAGTCTGATTTCATTAAAAACAGGGGCAATTCACCAATTGCCCCTGCTTTTAGCTGTTAAGTTTTGTGCGGACGCCAGAAAATACTCTTGTCCCCCCCTTTTTCAAGGGGAGTAGGGGTCGAGTAGGGGGCAAGCTAAGGGGGGCTCTGGGCTATAGCGACAAACAGTAGTCTGGCACTACATAAGACGTTAAGTTGACACTATAGCCCTCTTCCTTCTGTTTACCCAAAAAGCTAAGCCTTTATAGCCTTCTTCCTTCTTCCCTCTGAAAACTGTCAACTGTCAACTGTCAACTGTCAACTGTCAACTCTTCCTTCAACTCCCGCCGATCGCAATTTTAAATGCCGGCCTTTCCGAGATCCGCTTCATGTAATCCAAAACAGCCGGATAAGGACTGAGATCTACTTGTAGCATCATCGGAATGTAAATCAACATTGACCCGACTGCTGCGTCAGCGACACCGAATTCATCGCCCATTAAAAACTGCTGTTTCTCGAAAATGCGATTTAACGGTTGTAACAATTTCGGGGTTTCGCGATCGCGGCTGGCTTCAACAAATATTCCCGGGCCAAGGGTGGCGTTAGCAAAGATGACCCACTGCACGATTTGGGCTTGCTGCTCCAAACTCTCGGGCATTTTACCATATTTTTGAGCTAAATACAGCAAAATTGCCCCGGATTCCCAAAGTTTAAAATCTCCGTCCACAATTGCCGGTACTTTGCCGATCGGATTAATTTCGAGAAACTCAGGCTGCAAGTGCGCCCCTGCTTGCATATCCAGCAGGACAAATTCGTAAGGAACCGCTATTTCTTCGAGATACCACTTGACAATTGAGGCCCGGCTGCGGGCTCCGCCGTAAAGTTTCAGCACAGATTTTTTTTCCTTTAATGCAATATTGTTGTTATAGCATTTTTGGTCAGTTGTCAGTTGACAGTTGACAGTTGTCAGTTGATAGTTGTCATTGGTAATTGGTAGTTGTTGATTGGGAATTGGCCATTTGAAATTAGAACCTTCTGAGACTGCTGATGTTACGGTGGGAAAAACGACTAATGACTAATGACGTTCGATCGCGGGGACAGCACTATGACTACTGACTGCTGACTACTGACTACCGATTACTGACTACTGACCCATAACCAATGGCACTTCTGTCAAGTGTACAAACAAGATTCTGCTGCCAATAAAAATCAAAATAGCCCCGCCCAACATCTCAATTTTATTAGCAAACAAGTTGCCGCACTTGTGACCGATAAACACGCCTGCAAAAGCTAAAAAGAAAGTAATAAATCCGATCGCAGTCACCGCCGGAGCGATCGCATCTTTCAGGACAGCAAATCCGATGCCAACTGCGAGGGCATCGATACTCGTCGCCACCGACAGCGTTATCAAAGTCCCCGTATCTAAGGGATTGAACTTTTTCTCGCATTCTTCACTTTGCAGCGCTTCGTAAATCATTTTACCGCCAATGAAACTCAAAAGCCCAAAAGCTATCCAATGGTCGATCGGTGTTATCCAAAAACTCAAGCTCAGACCTGCCAACCATCCGATTAAGGGCATCACAGCTTGAAAACCGCCAAAAAATAAGGCGATTTTTAAAGCTTTATTGACCTTCATGTGTTTGATTGCTAAACCGCTAGAAACAGCAACAGCAAAAGCATCTGCTGCTAGTCCCAAGGAAAGGAAGACGGTAGTGGCTGCATCCATTTTTGTAAACTGTTAGATGTTATAGGTAAAGTATTTCTCTTGACTGTTTTACTTTACACTAAACTTTGATACAATTTCATTTTTATCATAATCTATTCATTTTGTAATCACATTTTTTTCACAATTGGCGACTGTTGAAAAAATCCGCGCTTATCTGTATTATATGAAAGACTATTTATCAAGTAGCAGAATTCAATCCGCCCAAAAACGGGTACAGGTTTCCGACGCGAGCGTCAGAGTCGATCGCAAAATTTTCGACCAATGTTCAAGATCCGAGATTGTGGAAGCAGTCATCTGTGGGATGAATCTAAAATCTAAAATCTAAAATCTAAAATCTACTGATGATGGCGCAATCTAGACCTTACCAGCCACTGCTGCTCAGGTTACTGCACGGGCTTAACGCTGCGATCGCCCTTTTGTCAATTTTGACCGCATTTCTGGTTTACAACACCTATGACGGGCGCTTGGCTAAAGTACCCGTGCCTCGCATTGCAGATATTATCGGGATTCACGGCACTTTTGGCAAGGTGTTGCTGTTAGGAGTAATGCCTGCTTTTGCATTGTACAGTTTCCACGCAGGTCAAAGACGCTTGGTGCAGCCGGATTCTTTTGGGAAACTAACTCAGTTGGGAAAACCGATTTGGTGGTACAGTTTGCACCGGATTGTGAATACCTTGATGTTGTTAGCGCTGACATTTGCGATCGCCACTGGGAGTATGGTTAAGGAGGAATGGCTGCCGGCGGGGGATTTGACGCAGGTTTGGTATTATTTGCATTTGACGGGATGGGTGATATTGGTGTTTTGTCTGCTAATGCACTTGTTGATGGGTGCAAAGGTGGGGGGTTGGCCGCTAATTTTGTCGGTGTTCGATGCTGCGTACCGCCCGGAGGATTCGCCGGCTGCTTGGTGGCGGAAAATTCGCTCTTTTGTCGAGCTTAGTCGCGAACCGCCATTGATTATGTACTGCTGTTTCTGGTAAGATCGCCGCGATCGACCAAACTATTCAACAGGTGCTCCTAGGGCACTCTAGTAGGAAATGTTAACTTTGCCCCCCTGCTGAAATCAGCATCCGATTAAGCAGGTTATGATTTTTGTGCTTTGTCTGGCTATAAAACCCGCGAAACGATTCCAGGAAATGCGAAGGCATCCCTAATAAATTATAACGCCAACCGTAATATAATAACTCTCAACAACATCAAAAATCAATTAATTTATGCAAGTTTGTCTCGTTACTGGTGGTAATTCCGGTGTGGGTTTAATGACATCTTTGGGTTTAGCTAAATTGGGACATCATGTCTTTATTGCTTGTCGTTCCCCCAAAAAAGCTACCAGCGCGATCGCGTATATCCGTGAAACTACCGGAAATCCCAATATAGAATATTTACCCTTAAATCTAGCCTCCTTAGACTCAGTGCGTCACTGTGTTAAACTCTTTCAAAACAGAAATTTACCCTTACATATCCTCGTCAATAATGCCGGAATATTCGACGGAAGAGGAATGACTCAAGAAGGATTTGAGTTAATTTGGGGAACCAATTATTTAGGTCATTTTCTCCTGACTTATTTATTATTATATAAAATTCCAGAACCCGCCCCTTGTCGCGTGATTATGGTATCCTCAGATTTAGCATTAAAACCCACTCGAATTAAGTGGGATTTATTCGTTAAAGAAACACCCTTAAATTTTATCGAATTATATAACCAGTCTAAACTTTGTCTGTTGCTCTTAACCAGACAACTTGCCCAAAAATTAACGAATGTCACAGTTAACGCGGTTCATCCGGGTTTTGTACAATCTAATATTACCATCGGTCATCGTTTGAGTAAATATCTAGGTTTAGGAATTAGTCCAGAAAAGGGAGCTTATAGTAGTCTTTTATGTGCAAATTCTCCAGAATTTGAGTTAATAACAGGTAAATTTTTAGGTAGTACAGGACAACAAATAACCTTACCTAGGTTAGCACAAAATAATGATTTATGTCAAGAGTTATGGGAAAAAAGTTTATTGTGGACGGGCTGCATTCAAGCAGTAGCAAAAGAGAGAATTAATTATAATGCTAGTGATGAGATATGTGGACCTTATGCTCTCAATTTAAATCAGGATGAACTCGCGAATATTTGCGATCGTATCTTTAAGGAAGTTTTACCAAAACCGCCCATTAAAGTTTTATTAACTCAGGCATTAAGAGCAATTTTGAGGTTACAATTTGGTTCACTTATGTTGCTGCTTATTCAATGTTACAAACGCCAATTTTATATGGAAAGACATTTAGATTCGGCTGCGGTGTTGCACCTGTGTCAGGATGAGAATTTATTAAAAATACTGACAGCTTATTTAGGGGAAAATTTAAAATTATGGCGGTCGGAATTATGGGCCAATTATCCCTCACGTCAATTAATTCCTTTTTGGCATCGAGATATTTATCCTAATTTACTGAGTGGGGAGGGAAAAACGATTAATATTTATATTGGTTTAACAGAAGTAACGGAGACAAACGGGTTTGAATATATCCGGAGAAGTGAACTCAAAAAATGTCAATTCAAAATCACCGATCCCTTTAGTGGGAATCATTTTTTTAAAGTTCCCAAGGAAGTAGAAGAGACCGCGAACGCGGTAGTTTTAAAACCGGGTGAGTTTATTTTATTTACGGATCAACTTGTACATCGTTCTATTTATAATAGAAGCGGTAAAGTGCGTCTTTCTTTAACATTGCGAGTGGCCCAACCGAGTATAAAAATTTTACCCGGTTACACTTCTAATTATCAGGAACCTTTCACAATGGGTAAGGGGTAAATTGGGGTTCGGGATTGGGGATTAAAAGTTTATTTCCTTCGTTGCACCTTTATTATTCCCATAATCCTATCATATCAAGTTTGGTGAAAATTTTATAATTAGGTTTTTAGTGAGGACTGAGCGTCCTTCATGAATGCGGACTTGCATTCCGATGCGGAGAACCATATGAAGCTTTTGGCGGTGCTTTTGGCAAAGATTTTCGGCGGGTTTCCTAGGCTGCGGAATACGAGATCAAAGTATCGGCAATTCTACTATAAACTCAGCACCGCCCCCAGTTTGAGATTGAGTTTGAGATGCAATTTGAGATTGAACAGGAGATTGAACTTTAAGGCGACCGCCGTGCAATTCTACAATAATTTTATAGCAAACCGACAGCCCCAATCCGGTAAAATTTTTAAAGGATTTAGTATGGCAAAACGGATCAAATATTTTGTGTTGAATTTCCGGCGGAATTCGGGAGCCGTTGTGGGCGATCGATACTGCAATAAACCTGCCTGTAGGATGCTCGACAATATCTGTTTTAATTGTAATAGTTTGATCGAATTTGTCAATACTGTTAACAGCATCTATCGCATTGCTGATGATATTTGCGAATACCTGGCTCAGTTGACCGGGATAACACAAAATTGGGGGCAGGTTGCTGTACTCCTTGACTACTAATATTTTTTTATCCAGCCGGTGAGCGAGCAACAGCAGAATATTGTCGATGCTTTCGTGAAGGTTGGCGCGTTCTTTGTTGGCTTCGTCTGGAAGTGAAATGTTCCGCAAAGCCAGGACTATCTGGCGAATGCGATCGGTTCCTATTTTCAGAGATTGGAGAATTTGCGGCAAGTCTTCGCTGATAAAATCTAGGTCGAAGGTCTCTATTTCTTTGGCAATTCGCGGCACTGGTTCGGGATATTGTTCGCGATAGAGGCTAATTATATTGAGCAAATCTTTGAGATAATCGTTGACGTGAATCAGGCGGCCGTAAATAAAGTTAATCGGGTTGTTAATTTCCTGGGCCATTCCGGCGGCGAGTTGACCGACAATTGTCATTTTTTCGCTTTGTACTAAATGCTCTTCGGTTCTTCTGAGTTGGGCTAATACTTCTTCTAAAAGTTGGATATCTTCTTGAATTTGCCCGTGGAGTTGGGATTGGGAAATTGCGATCGCCAGCGAGTCTGCAATTGCTTCCAAAACTTCCATCTCGTCGGGAGTCGCAAACCGCCTCTTGGCACTGGCGAACAGATATCCCAGCCGATTAGTCTGAGTCAGTACGGGTACTGCTGCGTAGTGGCTGTCTGCGAGTTCGAGATGCGCCACTTCCTGAGACGCTGTGGCATCAGGGGCACAGGTTTTGTTGAGAAATATCGTTTCGCACCGATGAAGCCGTGCAGCTAAATCTCCAGAGGGCCCTCCTGTGGCGCCGAAGATTCCCAAGCGCCCGGGTAAACCTTCCCGGCAATATTCCCAGCAAAATTCTACAGTATCTTGTCGGGGGTCGTACCAGCCGAACATTGCTCGATCGAGCTTTAGCAAAGTACCGAGTTCGTCTACTGTAGTTTGCAGGATGCGATCGAGCTCCAAGGAAGCGCGAATGCGGCCGGTCAATCGGTGGAGAAGGGCTTCTGCGCGAGTGCGGATGCCATTTTCTGCCAACAGCTTCAATGCCAAAATTGCTGCCAACATAGCTGTGGCGGCAAGTACGGCTGCTGCTGCTGCTAATATTTTTAAGGGGAGCAGTTCTTTTTCGAGATTGTCGCAGGGAATTACCAGGGCGATCGACCATTCAGCTTGTTGTAAAGGAAGATAGGCAACATAAACTCTGGCATCGTTGATTTTAGTCAGTACAATGCCCGTTTTTTGATAAACCATCTCCCGGACTACATTCGCCAAATTAGTATCTGCAGACTCTAAAAGACTGGGAGCTGCTCTGTCGATATTTCCCATTAACCGAGCGTCGGGATGGACAATCGGCACTCCTTGAGAATTGAGAACAAAAGCGTAAGTTCCTGCTCCATATTCCAGCTTTCCTACTACTTCGGCAATTCTGTCGATGCTAATGACACCGTTCATTACTCCGATCGGCTTTTTTGCTGCTTGAACGATAGGAGCGGCAGAATTTGACCACACCGGAGCCGAAATGGGAACAATACTGTGTTTTTTGAGGGTGCGAGAAATGGTAGGATCTGAAACATAGACTTCCCCAGCCATGGCTTTTTTAAAGTGTTGGCGATCGCTGACATTAATCAAAGCTCTGCCGACTTTTGTTGTGAAATAAGAACCGTCGGGTTCAATTAATGCGAAATGCTTGAAGTCTTGCAGTCGATTTACTTCCGATTTTAAATAAGGCCCTGCCACTGACCAATTCATCGAGCGCACCGGAGGAGTGTTTGCCAGGGTTTCGATCTCAGTCTTTCTAGTGCCGATCCAGCGATCGATCTTGTTACCGCGCTCCTTAACTTCTAACAAAGCATTTCGCTCTAAATTGGTGACAATCAAGCGGCGCACGCTTTGATAGCTGATACAACCAGCGATGCTAGCTGCCAGAATTGTTACGCCCCAAATTAACAGCGCAATTTTGTAGCGAAGATTGTATTCGCCCTTAAATCTCGCTGGCAATATTCGAGTTAATTTCCACCACTTCACTCTCGCAAAGCTTCGCATGGTTTGACCAATTTGTGAGATTGAAATTCTCAGCTCACCTGCGATGCACTCGCCCGCCTGCCCGCAGTCTGAAACTACTAGCATTCAATAAGTGCGGGGATTTTTTAATTTTTTCCCGTCGGCCGGCTCACCTTGTTAAACTGGAATCTGATTGTACCATGTTTTCGATCGATTAAAATATTTATTCAACAATTTAAGAGTTTTGTTGACAGTTATTAACAATTTCTGTCAATTGGGCAAGGTGCGGCCATCAGCACCCGACGTTGAGATGTTTGGGCTTTGTCTTATTAGGTAACGTTGAGATGTTTGGCCTTTGTCTTATGAGGTAACGTTGAAATGTATTGCTTTTGTGTAATAATTATGTAAGGTGCGCACGGCGCACCCTACCTTGAGATATTAGGCTTTTTTTTAGAATCAAATTTTTAAAGTTTTGAGTTATTCATGAACGAAAAAATTGTTAAATCTTTAATTCACATCTCAAAACTCAAAACTCTTTTCGCTGCTAAATTGCCGCAGTTGGGCGATTTATTTAAAGAACCTTGTGAGTGTGTTCGTGCTGTTTCACATTGTCTTCAGTGCGAATGACGCGCTCGGTGTTGAGCACTCTTTTGCGTTCTAAGGAATAAGTAAAGTCGTTGCGAACTGTTCCTAAGGGAATGTGAACTTGAGCTTCGGGGCGGATTTTGTAAGTGCGGGCGGAGGCGATCGCCCGAAAGCCGAATTCTTCGCTAAACTGAGCTTCGGGGGGGAATTCCGGCAGCCTTTTGGGTGATTCGCCGTCGAGCACTGCTCCTAAAGTCGTCCCCCAAGCCATTTCATAAGATGTGGGAATTCCCTTGACAATGGCTTCCAAAGCTGCTGAGGGGATAGGTTCGATTACTTTTACTTGATGAACTTCGCCTTCTTCTTTGATGAAGCAGGTGGCCAAACCCACTACTATGTAGTCGTCGGTGCCGAGTTCGGGTGCGCTGGGATAAACTGTTGCAGTCGTCATAAAAAAAGCTTGGTAGTGTGGAAACCGGGAGCGAGAAATTAAGCGATTTGAGATTTGAGATTTGAGATTTCTGCGACGGATTTTTTCGGGGGATTTTACCTGAAAAATCTCAAACTGGCGGTTCTAGTCTCTAAAATTTTTGTGTAAAGCTCCAAAGAGCCGATCGCGCCAGCGAGTCGATCGTACCACATTAAGGCAGATGGCGGATAATTCGGCAAGGATTCCCCGCCGCCACGACGTTTGCGGGAATATCTTTGACAACAACGCTACCTGCGCCGATCGTGCTATTGTCGCCAATAGTGACTCCGGGGCAAATAATACTGCCGCCGCCAATCCAAACATTATTACCAATATTAATTTCAGTGGCGAGTTCGCGGCCAGAAAGTCTGATTTCCGGATCTGTGGGGTGAAAAGCGGTGTAAATTTGCACGTTGGGGGCGCACAGCAAATTTTCGCCGATGTTAACTCGATTGCAGTCGAGAATCACGCAGCCAAAATTCATGTACAATCCGTTTCCCGCATAAATATTGCTGCCGTAGTCGCAGTAAAAAGGCGGCTCGATTTCAATTTTCTGCCCGATTGCACCGAACAATTCCGCAAGAATTTCTAACCGTTTGTCGGGTTCGTCTTCGCGGGTAGAATTGTAGATTCGGGCGAGGCGGCGGGCTCGCTGGCGTTCGGAAATTAATTGCTCATCGCTAGCTAAATATAATTCGCCGGCGAGCATTTTTTGTTTTTCGGTTTTTTCCATAAGAATCGGCGATTGAAACTGCCACTATACAAATTTGCGTCCCTCTCTAAGAGACTGAAGAATAACGTAGGGTGCTGATGGCGCACCTTACGGCTATAATTCGCCTGTCAAACCTTTGTTTGATGGTGCACCATACTTTTAGGGTTCGGGTTTCGACTGCAAACAAACGGCTAAATCCAGATTGGTTAATTGCTCAAAAGCTCGATCGATCGATCCTTTTCCGCGCAAAAAACCAGTATTCGCAGCGGGGCAGATATATTGCAGAGTAGAAGGCGAAAATCGATCGATAATTGACTGCACGCTGTTAATTTGCCTCGGCCAGTGAAAAGTTTTTGGCGTTCTCTGCGGTACCGGGGCGGCTTCGCGGTTGGGGAGCAAGTGTCGGCCGGTAAACAGCACTCCGCCGTTACCAGTATCATAAAGGCAAGAGGAACCCGGAGAGTGGCCGGGAGTCCAGAATGCTTTTATGCGATCGCTCACAGCAAATTCTCGCTCAAAAACCGTCACCTGCAATCCCGGGAGCAAATAAGCTTCCTGCTCTTGAATCAGGATCTCGCACCCCGTGGCTTCCTGAATCTCCCGCGCCTTGGCGATAGCACCGCGGTGGGTGAGAAACAGCAGCCGCACGCCGCCGTTTTCCCGCAAAAAGGCTAGGTTAATCTCATCCCAAGCGGGACAATCTACCAGGATGTTGGATTCGTTTTCTACAATGAAATAGGCTGTCGCACCCAGGGTATCCCGGTTAGGTGGGAAAGCAAAGATATTTTCCAGCACGAGCCTGGGCTGTTTGGAAACTGAACTCTGTTGTTTCAAGGAAGTATTGAGAGGCATGGAATAAATATTATGTTCTTTTTACTATGGTTGCTCGTATTGGGGCTGATATCTTACTACTTGTTGCAGAGCAATACCAGCCGCATCACCCGAACTCCGCTATGGCTGCTGTGGCTGGTAATGATGGCGCCCGCACTGATTTGGAGCGGTTGGGTTTTAGTTAACGGCGCGAGCAAAACAGTACCGCCGGAGTTGGTAATTATACCTTTTCTGGTTTGCCCTTTTTTGTACTGGTTTTTGGTACAGTTGGGGCGCAAGCCAATTACCGCCGAAACACAAAGGCTCTCCGACGGCGCTGCGACTGAACCTGCAGAGCCAAAACCGCCCCTGCGCGCGATCGATTCAGCGGAAGAAGCGAGTTTGCGCGATTGTTTTCCGTGGTCAATTTTCTGTTTGCGAGATTTGGAATTTCGGCCGCAGGCTGTCATTTGTCGGGGACAGTTGCGCACGAACCCGGAGGCGGCTTATCAGGCGATTCGGGAGAATGTGGAGCAGCATTTTGGCGATCGCTTTTTAGTGATATTTCAAAACAGCTTGAGCGGTCAACCTTTTTTTGCCATAGTTCCCAATCCCAGCAGCCAAGTCGGGGAAACTCCCCTTACAGCCCTTAAAACTCCATCTCTAACCCGACCGTTTTTAGCCTTAGCTTTGGTGCTGATTACGGTGTTTACGACTACGATTGTCGGCTCGCAAATTGCCGGAGTTACTGAAAAAGCTTTGCAGTCCGACCCGTCAATGTTGCTCCGGGGTTTGCCTTACTCGCTGGCTCTAATTACAATTTTGGGAATTCACGAATCGGGTCACTATTTAGCGGCCCGATTCTACAAAATTTGCACGACTTTGCCTTATTTTATTCCGGTTCCTTTTTTCTTGGGAACTTTTGGCGCTTTCATTCAAATGCGGAGTCCAATTCCCAACCGCCGAGCTTTATTTGACATCAGTATTGCCGGCCCGCTTGCGGGTTTAGTTGCGACAGTGCCGTTGTTGATTTGGGGTTTGGAGCATTCGACAATTGTACCGCTGTCTGACAAATCGGGAATGTTAAATTTTGAGTCTTTCAGTCCGAAATTTTCGCTGCTGATGACTTTGTTGAGCAAGTTAACCTTGGGCGGCGCTTTCAATGCGGAAACTGCGATTAATTTGCATCCGGTAGCGGTGGCGGGTTATTTGGGTTTGATCGTGACGGCGTTTAATTTAATGCCTGTGGGACAACTCGACGGCGGGCACATCGTGCACGCGATGTTCGGCCAGCGGGCGAGTATGGCGATCGGGCAATTTGCTAGATTTTGTATGCTGCTGCTTGCTTTTTTGGAAGAGGGTTTGCTGCTGTGGGCAATTATTTTGTTTCTGACGCCGCTCAACGACGAACCGGCGTTGAATGATGTCACCGAATTGGACGATCGGCGCGATTTTTTGGGGTTGCTGGCGATCGGGCTTTTGTTACTTATTTTGTTGCCGGCGCCGAGGGTACTCGTTCAGTGGTTAAATGTTTAGAAGTCATTAGTCCTGCCGTCAGCAGTCCTGCCGTCAGCAGTCCTGCCGTCAGCAGTCCTGCCGTCAGCAGTCAGCAGTCAGTAGTTATCAGTCATCAGGAAGAATGAAGAAGGAAGAAGTCATTGGTTATCAGTCATCAGTCATCAGGAAGTCGGATTTAGTTATCGTCCCGAGAGCGGGAAGAAAAGAGAGGTTCACAAATTATGTAAGGGTTGCTGTATTAGGAATTACGCACGGGGTGAGAAACCCCGTTTCTTCTTAGATACTTCGCTATCAAACCAAGATTTATCGCAGAAACCGGGTTTCTTTGGCGTAAGTCCTGTCTACAAGCGAGTTTGGCTTTTCTCAACTCGCTTTCTATCTCGACGTGATGTTTATTTCCACCGACTTATCCGAGAAATATGTCTTACAAATCCTTTACTTTCCAACAATTAAAAGATAGGTTTGGATTGGAGCTATCACTCAGTCCTATTTTATCGAGTGCCAAGGTTATTCCTTTAGAACCCTCGCCATGGCTGTGGAGATCCCTCGAAATTAGTTCTAACACTGCTGTGACAACTGCAAAAGAACGTTCGGAACGGATTATTTCTCCTATTTTGTTAGAATGTAGAGAAAAAAATAAAAGACGATTTTCTATCTTTTCCGGTTGGTCGTTTGATGTAGATGTTTCTCAGGGATTGCATGGAGAATGCGACTTTCTACTATCTGGCGTGCCCTTTGATTTTGAAATTAAAGTTCCGGTTTTTGCATTGAGAGAAACGAAAGGCGGAGAAATAGAATCTTGTCTGCCGCAGTGTGCCGCACAAATGGTAGCGGCTCAGCTATTTAACGAACGCGAACAAAATTCAATACCTGCCGTATTTGGCTGCGTAACTACGGGGGTTGTCTGGCGGTTTCTTAAATTAGAAGGAAATAATTTAATTATTGATGATGATGTTTATTATCTCGATAAGGTTCCTCGAATTTTAGGGGTTTTGCAAAAAATTGTTAACTTATACCACTAATCTAATTAGTTATAATAAAATAGGTTGGTAGTGAGGACTGAAGTCCTCAGAAATTAATGAAAAGGACGCTCAGTCCGAACGATCGAACCTAATTAATGTTTTAGACCGTAAGTTAAATAATCAATATGGCTGTACGAACGATCGCACTTACTCCCGAGGAAACAGCGCTAATTCCCATTTATCGCGAAAAGTGGCGGCAAATTGGACTTTCGATCGCACTCCTCGATCGCCTCAAAGCGACAGCCGCCATCCACACCGCCTACAGCATCATCGGCTTGGGCGAACCGGAAATTATTTTCTGTGACAGCCCTTACACAGCTTTGCAAGCAATTGAACCGCTAAGGATACGCGATTCGGGTCTGGAAACTGGCAGCGAAATCCGAGACAAAATTCATAATGAATTGTACGATATATTAAGAAGTCAACTCGACAGGAAACTAGAAAATCAGATTTACAGCCAACTCTATAACCCGCTGTACGCTCAACTGATGAGTCAACAGCAAATTCATGTTAAAGACGAAGTTTACACCAAATTAGCAAGGCAGTTGGGCGGGAGATTTCAGCAATTTTTTGTCAAGATAACCTATAAGAATAACTGGATATTTTCCGAACTGTCAACCTGTCACGGAAGTTGGGTTGATTTTTGTATAGAGGTGTTGGAATTGGATTGCGATCGCCCTTTATACTCAGCCTTTAAATCCTTAGTAGAAAACTGCGGCTGGATTTACCCGTTTGAGAAAAAGTGCTTTGTGTGCGATCGCCCGCGACAAGTTCATTTTGACAGCGAATATTTGCTCCACGCTTTAGGTCAGCCAGCAATCGAATTTGCAGACAGCTTCAGCGTATACTGTTATCGCGGCGTGCTGCTGCCGGAAAGAATCGGTCAAGTTCCGCCGCAGTCTTGGGAAGCCTCATGGCTGCTAACAGAAAAGAATGCGGAAGTGCGGCGAGTGTTGATTGGGGCGATCGGCTATCCGAGAATTTGTCAAGAATTGCAAGCAATAGAATTGGATAAGTGGGTAGCCACGGGGGGCTACCCCTACCAAGAATATACTTTGTTGAAAATTGATAATAATGTTGACATAGAGCCGATTTATTTGTTAAAAATGACTTGTCCGAGTACGGGACACCTTCACGCTTTGCGAGTGCCGCCACAAGTGCGATCGGCGATCGAAGCGATTAGTTGGGTAAATTGGGGAATAGAACCCGAAGAATTTCAAGTGCAGACGTGACGGGAAATTTGAGAGTTTTGAGTGTGTGAGTTTGCAGTTAAAGAATTACAGCCCCGCCTTCATCAGGGTTTTACACAAGTCCAGAACAATTAAAAAATAATGTAGATTTACAGCCCGCACTTGGTACTATGTACTCTGGCAGCTAAAACCAAATAATTCAAATCGACATGAGCCAGAATTTAGACCGCATTGCCCCTCACGGCGGCATCCTGGTCAACCGCATTGCTACGCTAGACCAAAGACAAGAATTTTTCGACAAAGCAGAAGTCTTGCCGCGAGTCCAGCTTTCGGAACGATCGATCTCCGACCTGCAAATGATCGCCATCGGCGCTTTGAGTCCCCTCAAAGGGTTCATGGGTGAAGCTGATTATCGATCGGTCGTCAAAGAAATGCGCCTCTCCAACGGCCTCCCTTGGTCGATTCCCATCACCCTCAGCGTCAGCGAAGCAATCGCCGACACCCTCACAGAAGGCACGTTAGTCCGCCTCGACTCCCCGGCTGGCGAATTTGCCGGCATCTTGGAACTCGCAGAAAAATACCGCTACAGCAAAGAAGAAGAAGCCCTCAACGTCTACCGCACCGACGACCTCAAACACCCGGGCGTTCAAGTAGTAGACCAATCCGGGCCCGTTAACCTCGCAGGCGAAGTTTGGCTGCTGGAACGCGAACTAGACGCCCGGTTTCCCCAATACCAAATTGACCCGGCGAAATCGAGACTGCTGTTCAAAGAAAAAGGATGGAAAACCATCGTCGGTTTTCAAACCCGAAACCCCATCCACCGTGCCCACGAATACATTCAAAAATGTGCATTAGAAACAGTAGACGGCTTGTTCCTGCACCCGCTAGTGGGGACGACTAAAGATGACGACATCCCCGCTGACGTGCGGATGCGCTGCTACGAACTTCTGCTAGAAAAATACTATCCAAAAGAGCGCGTAATTTTGGCAATTAATCCGGCCGCGATGCGCTACGCCGGGCCCAGAGAAGCAATTTTTCATGCTTTAATCCGCAAAAACTACGGCTGCACTCACTTTATTGTAGGGCGCGATCACGCTGGAGTTGGCGATTATTACGGGACTTTCGATGCCCAACACATTTTTGACGAATTTGAACCCTCAGAATTGGGAATTGTGCCGATGAAATTCGAGCACGCTTTCTATTGCACGGTGACGGAACAAATGGCTACAACTAAAACAAGTCCCAGCACTCCCGAACAGCGGGTGCACTTGTCGGGAACCAAAGTGCGGGAAATGCTGCGCGCTGGAAAATTGCCGCCGCCGCAGTTTTCTCGGCCGGAAGTTGCCGCCGAATTGGCGAAGGCAATGAATATTTTTAGTTACGAGATTTAAGTCTTGAACTTTGGTATTGGTGGCATTCGGAAAAGTTTTGAATTTTGGGTTTTGAGTTTTAAATTTTAAAGTTTAAGCTTGAAACTCAAAAGTTAAAACTTAAAATTTATCTTAAGAATTAACAGTCAGCATCTACTGGATTTAGGCAAAAAGTGGTTTTATACGCGAATTATAGGGGTAAAGTGCGGTGTCCATCGCCCTACAAACTTAGGCGAAAAGTGGTTTTAGACGCGAATTAGAGGGCGAGGGGTGCGGTGTGCATCGCCCATATAGAGGTTCTACCTCGTAAGTCACAATCTAATTAAATCCCCCTCAAATTTTTGAGGGGAATTTAACTTAAAATTCAAAACATAAAATCCAAAACTATTGAAAAATGGGACTGAAGCGGCGGGAATTTTTACAGCAAGCTGGCCGGGTGCTGGCCGCCACGGGAATCAGCGAGGCCCTGTGGTTGCGGTTGGGATCGCGCTACCTCCAAGCTTTAGCCCAGCCAACAGCCCGTAAATTGGCTTTGTTGGTGGGCGTTGACAAATATCCAGATTCGCCCCTCCACGGCTGCGTCACCGATGTCGAATTGCAGCGGGAATTGCTGATATATCGGTTTGGGTTTGCGCCGTCGGACATTCTGACTTTGACTGATGCTCGAGCTACTAGGGAAAATATCGAGACGGCTTTTGTGACTCATTTGAGCGAACAAGCAAAACCCGGTGATGTTGTAGTTTTTCACTTTAGCGGCTGCGGTAGCCGAGTCGGTTCGATCGACTCTCCCGGCAAAATGCAAAATAGTTTAGTGCCGGCGGATGACGTTTGGCCGCTGTTAGAAAACGGATCGGTCAACGATATTTTAGAGGAAACGCTGCTGCAGTTGGTGCGATCGCTCGCGACAGAAAATGCGATCGCCATCCTCGACACCAGCCACACCTATCCGGGTTTCCCCAAAAACGGCAACTTTCGCATTCGTTCCCGTCCCCGCCCCACCATCGGGCAGCCAAGCCTCGCAGAATTAACGTTTGCCGAAGGTCTCATATCCCCCCAAAAATACCGTTCTGCGGTCGCCGTACTTGCTGCGGCCGCCAATTCCCAAATCGCCGCCGAACAAGAGTGGAACGGATTTACTGCGGGTTTGTTTACCTACGCGCTCACCCAAACTCTGTGGTTGGCAACTCCCGCGAGCAGTTTCAGCGTCAGTTTGGGCCGCGCGGCGGGCACAGTCGAGCAAATGGCGGGATTATCGCAGCAACCGCAAATTCGACATGACGATTTAAAAGCGCCTGCGCTGCTGACGGCAAGTTTAATGTTGAATTCGGCTGCTGCTGATGGGGCTGTGACGGCGGTGGAAGACGGCGGCAAAACTGTGCAGTTGTGGCTGGGCGGGTTGTCGGCGGGGGTTTTGGAGTGCTGCGGGGGCTCGGTGTTTGCTGTGGATTCGTCTGTTAAATCGATGGAGGGCGATTCCCTACTCGATAGCTACGCTTCACGACTTTTGCTGCGGGCGCGCACGGGTTTGTCTGCTAAAGCTCAAATTTTAGATAAGCTCGATCGTACAAACGGGCAATTAACCGCCGGGGAATTGGTGAGGGAAGAAATTCGGGTATTGCCGCGAAACATCGGTTTGACAGTAGCTTTGGACTCTGGCTTGGAACGCATCGAGCGGGTAGACGCCACCAGTGCGTTTGCGACTGTGCCGCAAGTTTCGGCGGTAGGGAGCGAGCAACCGGCTGACTTTCGGTTCGGTAGAGTCCCGGAAACGATTGTCGCTCAGACTCCTTCGGCTTACGATCCTGCTTTGTATCAAGGCCGCTACGGTTTGTTTTCTGTGGGTCAACTGCCGATTCCCGACACTCAGGGCGACGGGGGAGAAGCGGTTAAGGTGGCGGTGCAGCGGTTGACTCCGCAGTTGAAAGCGCTGCTGGCTCTTAAGTTGCTGCGGCTGACTGCTAATGAGGGGTCTTCGCGGCTGAAGGTGCGGGCGGTGTTGGCAACTCTGGCGCCGCAAGCGCGGGTAATGGTGCAGCGGGAGCCGGTGCGAGCCAGCGGTGATTATCGCCTGGAACCCCTGAGCGCGGACAGCGAGAAATCTGCCAACCTTAATATACTAAGTCTGCCCAACGGCTGCCGAGTCCAGTACAGATTGTATAATGAGAGCGATCGCCCGGTTTACTTTGCGGTGTTTGACTCCGACAGCGCGGGAAGGCTGTCAGCGTTCGGCGCTGAGGGCGAAAATAATGCTGCTGGGGGGATGTCGCGGGCGATCGCTCCGGGGGAGAATTTGAGTGTACCGGCGGCTGGGGCTTTGGGCTTGGCGGTGTCTGGGGCTTTGGGCTTGGCGGAAACTTTAATTATAGTTAGTGAGAGTCCCTTCGATCGCACTCTGGCTGCAATGGAAGCCCAAATGCAGCAAACGAGGGATGCTCTGCCGGTGGTGTTGTTGAATCCTTTAAATGTGGCGCGGGCGGTGCTGGAAGATTTGCACGCGGCTAGCATTCCGGGGGTGCAGAAGGTGGGGATATCGACGGATGATTTGGCTTTGGATGTGAATGTTTGGGCGACTCTGAGTTTTGTTTATCGGGTGGTTTAGTTTTGGGAATTGGGGATGTTTTCTGCAACTATCCGAGTATGAAATCGATATTGACTTCCCAATCAGGAAATGCTAGAGGCGAAACTTGTTGACCGCGCCAAAACTTTTGGATTAAACTGTAACCGTTGGGTCTTGGCTGGCGGTATACTTCTAAGCATTGTGCTTCTAAATCTACTAGCCAAACTTCTGCAATTTGCGATCGCGCGTAAATGGGAACTTTCACATCTCGATCGTAATCCACCGTACTATCAGATACTTCTATCAACAGCAAAACTTCTGATGGTGTAGGATGTGCCGTTGAATAGTAATCAGCACGGGGTTGTAGGAATACTACATCAGGTTGAGGTTCAGTGCGATCGGTCAACTGAACAGGATTTTGGATAGCAATAATCGCTCTTGTTTCGGGAAATTCAGCCGAGAGTCGGTTGAGGCGGTTGACACATCCGGCGTGGCGAGTTCCAATGGCTGCCATTTGTAGAAGTTCTCCTTCTATCAATTCTACGCGATCGCCCTGGGGAAAAATACCAGCTTTACCCATTAAATGATATTCTTCCACGCTGAGTAATCTTTTGATTAATTGCACTGCCATAACTACCGTGCCTCTAATTATATTTATTAAATTGTAGTCGATCGAAGGAATTCGTCAAGCGTGAAGAAGGAAGAGGGAAGAATGAATCAGCACTTCGATTCAGCATTCTGATGGAGTTCGCTCCGGGGGACAGCACTGCGCGATGCCCAACCCGCCCAATCATCTTGCCGCCGCCAGCATTCTGATTGAGGTTCGCGAACCCCGCTGGCGATTTATATCAGCAGCGATAAACTTTTTCCACCAGTTGAGCCAAGCGTTTCATCGCAGTTTCAATCTCATCATTTGTCGCAGTCAAACTAATGCGCAAACACTCGTGCTTGTGCTGCCAATCTTCCCGCAAACCGGGGAAGAAAGAACTTCCCGGCACGACTATTACGCCGACTTGCTTCAATTTTTGATACAGTTCCCAATCAGTCATCGGCAAATCTTTCAGCCACAACCAGGCGAAGATTGCTCCTTCGCCTCGGTGCAGAAACCACGGCAAATCTTTCGGCATTGCTTGTTCTAGGGTGGTTTCAACTATTGCAAATTTGCTTTTATAGTACGGGCGAATTACGTTGAGGGAAATGTCGGCAAGAGCGCCGGAATTAATGGCCCGAGTTGCGATCGCCTGTCCGTATCTCGGCGAGTGAATGCACATATTGGTCTGAAAAGACTCTAATGTTTTAATGATTCCTTCATCGCCGATCGCAATTCCGATTCTTTCACCCGGCAATCCGGCTTTCGACAAACTCATGCAGTGCACGATATTGCCGCCAAAAATCGGGGTCATTTCGGTAAAATTTAAGGAGGGGAAGGGAGGGCCGTAGGCGGAATCGACGAATACGGGCACGTCGAAAGCGGCAGCTAAATCTGCTATTTTCTGAACTTCGCCGTCGGTGAGGACGTTTCCCGTGGGGTTGCAGGGACGGGAAAAGATGACGCAACCGGTGGTTTGGTCGATCGACAGTTGGCTGAAATCCGGGCGGTATTTGAATCTGTGGGCCGCTGTATCAATATCTAGGGTTGGCTTGCAGGCGACTACTGCTTCGGGAATTAAGCTGACGCCGCCGTAACCGGTGTAGTCTGGGCTTAGCGGTAGGACGATCGATTTTAGATTCTGGATTTTAGATTTTGGATTGGAAATGTCTGTTTGTGGTGCGGTGTAGCCGCCGAAAGCGTTGGCTGCGTAGAAGTAAATTGATTGACTTCCGGGGGTAATTAGGATATTGCGATCGGTCAAATTGAGTTGGTAACGCTGGTTAAAGTCGGCCAATACCGCATCGATAAAGGGCTGATAACCTTGGCTGGAACCGTAGCGACAAACGACTTCGCCGTATTCCGGGCCCGCCAAAAGTTCGGCAGTGCAATCGCGCCACAACTGCTCGACTTCCGGCAAAATCACCGGATTTCCGGCGCTCAAATTGATAAATTCCTGCCCGTTGCCGGCTCTGAGAGTTTCAATAATGTCTTTCATAATTGCCCGAACTCCCGTGAGGTGGGACATTTGAGCACCAAATTGAGTGAGGGCAGGGTTCATGGTAAATGCAGGGACAATGATAGAGGTTGACGGTTTATCTATGTTGACAACTCCCCAGCCTGAAGGCGTGGGGATTCTTCCTTCACCCAACATCGCCTCTAAAAGCAGTGCCTTTAGATGGTCTTACACGTTGTCCAGAAGCAGTAGCGAGATGCCCTCCCGCCAAGATTCGTAAACCTTCATCTCTGATGTTGATAGCCGCGTTGATATCCCTGTCATGCCTCGTTTGGCATTTAGGACATTGCCAACTACGGATATCTAAACTCAGAATATCTATGTGATGCAAGCAGTTATTACAAGTTTTTGAGCTCGGGAAAAATCGATCTACTTCAATATAGATTTTCCCTGACCATTGGGTCTTGTATTTTAACATGGTGCAAAATTTACCCCAGCCAGCGTCAGTAATTGACAGGGCTAGCTTGTGGTTTTTAACCATGTTTTTTACGGCGAGATTCTCTACTACGATGACTTGGTTTTCGTCAACTAATTTACGACTTAGTTTGTGTAAAAAATCTTCTCGGCATCTAGTAATTTTGACTTGGACTCTAGCCACTTTAATGCGGGCTTTGTTCCTATTAGCAGAACCCTTGTGCTTGCGGCTGAGTTGCTTTTGCTTTTTAGCAAGTCTTACCTCATATTTGCGGTAATATTTGGGATTGCCGTGCTTGGTTCCATCTGAAGTAATAGCATAGTGAGTTAATCCCATATCTATGCCTACAGCTTTACCTTCTGATGTTGAATCTGGCTGGTTTTTACCGTCATCATAGAGACAAGCTGCATAGTATTCCCCAGATGGTGTCAGAGATACAGTCACCGACTTTAATTCCCCGACTGGCAATCGAGATACTTTGCAGTAAACTTTACCTAATTTTGGCAAAGTTAAGTAGCTACCATCTAGTTTTATTTTTTGAGGTAAACGAATAGATTGCTTTTGTTCCTTCTTCTTAAAATTTGGGTATTTAGCCCTCTTTTCAAAGAAATTTAAGAAGGCAGTAGACAGGTCTAAGGCTGCTTGCTGCAAACATTGTGATGGAGGTTCTGTTAACCATTCATGTTCTTTTTTTAAAGATGGTAGTAGGTTAATTATCTCATTACGACTTAAACCTTTACCTGTTGCTTTGTAGGTTTCGTTAGTAAGATTGAGAGCAAAATTGTAAAACCATCGCGCACAGCCAAACGACTTAGCCAGCAATACCGCTTGCTCGTCGGTTGGATAGATTCTGTACTTATAGGCTTTTAACACATTGCTTACCAAACCACTGATACTATGGTAAACTAAAACGCAGCTCAATGTAAAGTCCCCCTACAAGGGGGAGGTTTTAAACCCAATTTTTCTGATAACTGTTGTGCGATCGGTGTCAGGGTACGATCGAGCGGCGTAAGTTTGGTTGCATTGGGCGATCGGGCTAGATTTTTTGCTTCAAAATGCGTCTGTTAGTATGCGTAAAAATCAAGGGGTTAAATTTTGGGGCTGTAATCCAACTCTTGTCAGGGAGAAATGCCTCCGGCGGTTATGCCGCCAGACTCAAATGCTGAACCCTTTATCTGATAATAGTTTCAAGGCACAAGTCAAAAGTTGGGTATTGACAGGCGGAGGCTGAAATCATACTTTTCTTTGATGGAGACGGAAACGAACCTTGAAAACCAAATACAGCAACGGTTTAAAACACCCGCAGCCGGAAAACCCCTCGCATCCCTATCAGGGATTAAAGCCTCGATCGAGCTCTTCCTCTCTTTCTCTGTTTCCTCTGCGTACTCTGCGGTTAATTAACAAAAATTAAGCCTTTTGAAAGCCAAAAAACACCAAAACCCGATCGCCCGTTGCCACATTCCCACTCCCTCACCCCCAACCCTGACATCCGGCGGTTCCGTGAAGTATTCTAGAGTCGGCACAAAACAACTGTGAGGAAAAATTCATGAAAACAACCACCCTATCTCGCCTAACCGGCATTTCCCTCGCCGCCCTAATGCTAGCAGGCATTTCAGTCAATGCCACCGCCACACCAGCCACCACCCAACCCGCAACCCAACTCGCCCAAGCTACCGCCAAAAAACGCCTCGTCGTCATGGACTTCGACTACAGCACCACCAACAGCTACTACACTTCCTACAGAGGAGTCGGCGCAGCCAAAGGCATCAGCGAACTGCTAATCAACGAACTCGTCAACAACGGCACTTATACAGTAGTCGATCGCAGCAAACTCGAACAAGTGCTCAAACAGGAAAATCGTAGCGGTACAATGGATGCCGGCACCGCAGCCGAAATTGGCAAAAAACTAGGAGTTGACGCCGTACTCATCGGCACCATTACCAAGTTTAATATCGACAAACAATCCGGCGGCGGCAGTTTCATGGGCATCGGCGGCGGTTCCCAAAAAACCAAAGCAACCGTGCAAATAGACGTGCGGTTAATCGGTACCGCTTCCGGAGACATTCTTGCCACCGCCAAAGCAGTAGGAGAAGCGGATCAAAGCGATTCCAATTTTTCTGTCAGAGGTATTGGCGGCAATTCCGGCAGTAGCAATGAAGATGGACTTTTGAGCGCAGCAGTTGACAAAGCCGTATCCCAAATGGTGACTAAACTTGCAGAAGTCTCTAAGAAATTGCCGTAACATAATGATATCAAGTCCGGGTAAAAATTTCTAGTTAAGTTTGTAGTGAGGACGAAGAGTCCTCTCTCATCTTAAAGGGCGGATCTCGTTTTCGTTTGTGTCGGTATTGTGCGATCGCTAACAGGAGTGCGTGATTGTAAATAGTCTGATAGTTTGATTTAAAGATTTCTCACTCTCACGCACCCTACAACTACTGATTTTTTTTATACCAATTATTAAAAGTCGCTCCTTCGGGCGCCGGACACGGCGCCGTGCCGTTTCCCTACTCGCGTACAATCTATATGTATCACTACTTTTCATAATTGTTATTAGTTTGTAGTGAGGACTTTAGTCCTCATAAAACTCGCTCGGACTTCAATCCTCAGTACAAACACCCTTGATTGCGAGTAATTAACCGGACTTGGTATAACTAAGGATTAATGACCGATGACTGATGACAATTAATTAGCATTAGGATTTGAGTCTGAACCAACAGCACATTTCCCCTGTAGATTCGGGTTGGGAGTCGGGTTGGAAGCTACCTTAGAAACGGCATCTTGTTCTTGAATCCATCCGATTTCCCCCGCTTGCAGCTTGGCGCTTTCTACTGCCACTGTTGGCCCCACAGCGCCAGAAGGCGAGGGACTTGCTACAGCGGGGGAAGGCGAGGGACTTGCTACAGCGCCAGATGGACTGACTGCGGGTGTTGAAACAGTAGAAAAATCTTTATTTGACTTGGGTTTGGGAGAGTTCGACCGCACTATTTCAGGAATCGAGCAAACTTTCAATTCCAGCCAATTGCCTTGAGGCGTAAGCTGTTTGTTTGTCACCTGCAAAACGCTGCCGGCAGGGACTGTTCCTTTAACGGGCGACTCACCGATTGCGACTCGCAAATCCAAGCGATCGCCCAATGCGCCCCATTCGCCAACCGCAGAACTTTTAATCTCTATAAACGAGCCTTTTTCTAAAGACTTGACCGGAGAAGGTACAGATTCCACAGTTTTCTCCGGTCTGCTTCTAGCATTAATTAAACCGCGTTTCCCGAAAAGCGACTCCCCGGCAGTATCGATCGCCCGACCCACCGGAGGGATGAAAAAATAAGCAAATACACCTCCCAAACCCAACAAAAATACAATTTTCACCAGCAGCGAAAATAGACTTTTGCTTTTGTCCGGCGACTTTACCAACTGCGTTCTCAGTTGAGAAGTAGCATCGCCAAGGGCTGTGCTCTCGGTCAAATCTGTTGGCATATCCTCGCTGTCGGCAATTAGTTCGATCGGCACATCTAAAGGTGCCACCGACAATTCTGTAAAAGTATTGCTTTCTTCCCTCAAATGTGCTTGACAGTGAATCAAAGCAACAGTGACGTTATCGTGGCCGTTTCTAGTATTAGCAATCTCGATCAGCCGATCGCGCGCCTTCGCCACACTAATGCTACCGTCGAGAATCGGCAAAATCTCCTCTTCCCAACATTGCTCAACCCGGTCTTTATCGCTCAAACCGTCGGAACACAGCAGCAAAACGCAATCCTCATCCACCGGAAAACGCTGCACAGTCGGGTGCAGAGTGTTGGAAGAAGTAATGCCCAAAGCTTGAATCAGAGCTCCAGCGGCGACTTGTTCCAAAGCATCCCGGTAGAGGGAGTAGCCCAAACGCACCTCGCGGCAAGCTACATCGTCATCGAGAGTAACTTGATAGCAGCCGGTGCGGGTAATCAAGTAAGCCCGACTGTCTCCCACGTGGGCGACGTAGAGTTCGTGAATGTGAGCTAAACCCATAACTAGGGTAGTTCCCATCCGCTGGCGGCCTTGGCGGTGTTCGGTGTCGTTGCGGCCGGCGATCTTGTCGTTAGCAGCACAAGCGGCCCGTTCCAGCTTGGAAGTCAGGCTTTTGGGGTCCCAATTAGCTTGATGGAGGGGAAGAAGCTGCAACTTTTCCTGAAGCACAGCAATCGCCAATTCCGAAGCGACTTCGCCGCCGTCTTGTCCGCCGATACCGTCGCAGACGATCGCGCAAGCCGACGATCCCGGGAGTCCGGCGAACACCGTACCGCTGGGCGGATAGCAAGCATCTTCGTTGTGAGCCCGCGCTCTACCGACATCCGTGCCCGTGGCAATTTCAACGTGACGATCGTAAAATCGGCCGCATTTTGCCAGAGCTTTATCCAACTGGCCCATCAGTTGTTCGCCGTGGCGCACTTGACCGGCCACCATTTGCTGGCAAAGCTGCCGCAAAAAATTGGATATCGCCGGGTGAGCATCATCGATCCACTGCTGCCACAATTTGCCCAACAGGGACAAACTAGGCGGTTTGCGATCGGGCTGCAATTCCAGAAAGCGCACCAATTGCCCCTCCACCCGCAGCAGTTCCGGAGTCAGCAGCGTCGAAGCCACGCCCTGAGCGATACACGGCTGCCAAATTTGGGCAATTTGCCACAGCCAATTGAGCTGTCGCATCGCCGCAGATCCTTTCCAGGAGTCCGCCAATTCCGGCATTAAAGATTCCGTCACCTTGAAAATAGGAGCGTTTTCCAGCAGCCAGATATCTCCCGAGAGCTTGCTCGTCGCAGGCGATACCAGTCCGTATACTTGAGGTACGTGCAACTGATAGGCAAACAGTCTCAGATAAGGAGCGATCGCGCTCGGAATCTCTTCGGGCAGTTCCGGCAACTGTTCGGGTTGAGTATCGACAAGAAGTCGATCGCGCTTGACCAAATAGCGACCCGCAATCAGATCGCCCGGTTTACACGCTTTGATCCCTTCACCTACAGCCCACAAGTAGTGTTTTGGCACAGAGTTTTGCATGTTTGGTTCCTGACGCCTTTGGGCCGTGCTGATCTGAACTATTTTAGCGCTTGAACCTCGACGGGTTGATACGTGGCGATTATTGTACACCCCCGCTTTCTCAGCACGCGGGGATTCATAAGACTTTACAGTCCTAATATCCTGATTTTTCAGGTTCCCAGGCTCACCACGTTTGCACTTTTATGTGCGCAGTCATATCTCCTGACAATGTTTTAGGCGTCACTTTCCCCCAGCCCAGGGGTAGGTTTTAATGTTTTGTACTGACAAAAACAGTCTACCATTTTGTAGGCGCCGAGAAAATCTTGGCATCAGCTTTCAGGACTCGACGCTTTCTCTTGCCGGGCCAATCGTCAGGAGGCTTGAAAGCAGGCTGTTTCGATCGCATTCCTGAGAGTGCCAATTTCCCAAGCAATCTGGGCCCTGAGCGCGAATTGAGATTTTAGACTGACTGTGATGCTAGGATGCAGGTACGTAGAAATCACCTGAGCCTGCTGGTATAAATAAATATCAATTCTCGGTTGTGCCGATCGCCCGATCCGTGCCTCGCGCCCTCAGCAAGGCAAGTAAAGTTAAATTTAACCTTACCCGCATACGGATACAAGCTCCCGACGGGAGTCGTGAGCAGCCCCAAAAATTAGATATTAGTTCCAGCCCCCAGATTCATCTGTGGAATCAATTTTTTAATCTAAAGTCTCAAATCTCAAATCTCAAATCTGAAATTGACCGATCGGCCTCTGCAAGCTGTTGAGTTTTTAACCATGCCCCTACATGAGTCAAGCGCCTTTCCCGAGAATTTGCCCGAGCCCAAGCTGCTGCCTGCCGTTGAGGTAGACGAAATGCTGACTAAGATTCAGCGTTCTCACGCTTACTACTACAAAGTGATGAATCTTGAGGTTTGGGCGCTGGTGGAAACCTTGGATGGGCTGTTTCCGGGCGCTTGGGGTCAGTTTATGACCAACCGCCAAGTTGCGGTAAAACAGTTTTTGCAGCGCGATCGCGAGCCCAATTATGGGGTTGATCCCCACCATAGCGCCACAGACGCACAAATTATCGGCAGTGAAGAAGAAGGAAGAAGGAAGAAGGAAGATGGAAGTCAGATGAAGGAAGACTTGTCTTCCAGCGTAGCCGAAGGAAGTCCGAGGGATGAAGGATGAAGGAAGACTTGTCTTCCAGCGTAGCCGAAGGAAGTCCGAGGGATGAAGGATGAAGGATGAAGGATGAAGGAAGATTTTTCTCCCTCTCTCCCATTCTCCCCCTCTCCCATTCTCCCCCTCTCCCCCTCTCCCCTTACAGGTGAATTTTGGCATCAACTTGGGGAAGTCCCATGCTGTAGTTGACAGCGCGGCTGTTGAGGTTGTAGCTGATTTGACCTTTCTGTAAGAGCGATCGCACCAAGTGTTCCAATTCCGAACCAATGCGGCGGAGGTTGTATTCGGTCAAGTCTTCGCCCTCGTAGGAGTCTACGAGTTGGTCAAATTTGGCATATACCTGTTTGACGGACTCGTCGTTCCAGTTGAGTTCGTTGTCTGGGTCAATGTCGATCGTCAAAAGGTCGTTGCTGGGTACGAGTTCGTTGTCTTCGAGGATGGCGGTGTAGATGCGAATATGGCGGGTTGTTGACTTGAGCTGCATGAGTTCTTATTTGTAAAGATTTTTTCCTGAACCTATTGTAATGGCTGGGAGATGCGCGGGGAACAGGGGATGGGGAGGATTGAACCGCGAAGACGCTTTCATTCGCGAAGGAAGAGAGGGGGAAGGGGGAAGGGGGGAAGGGCGATCGTCAATTTCTCGGAATCCCGAAATATTGTAGTTGTTCGGCAGTCCAATTTTTGTAATATTCAGTTTTCTCTAAAGAATCGGAAGCTGGCTTCAGCTTGGAATTTACTTGAACGGTGAAGCCCGGATACGGCATCCTCCTAGTATGAAGCCCGTCAATATTAAAATCTTCTTCGGGATGAGTGTGAAAAGCCAGCAAGCCCAACTCAGAAATCTGATTGTTCAGTTTTTCTATCAATTCTTTAGTTTGTGGCGCACTAATTGCATTTTTTTCGGGATTAATTACTAACATTATTTCAAATTCTGATTTGCAAAATTCATGAATATATTTCATGATGGCAGAATCTCCATCGAACTGAGTCAGCGCTGAAAACGGCTCGATTTTGAATAAAATTTGATTGGCCAAGCGTGCTTTTTTAGTGAAGGGACAAATCGGTAAATCGCTGAAAACTGGATGCGGTAGCTCGACAAACTCCGTCATCCATCTGAGGGTCGATTCTATAATTTCTGTGTCAGATTCATTCATCGACAATCTATGTATTTGATATTTCACACTCATCATACTTTATTTTTATGGAGGGCGATGCACACCATTGGTGTCAATTTAACGCTATTTCCCTCAGTCCGGCAGGGGTTTAAACCCCTGCCTCATAGCTTAAGTCCTCGCTATGAGGACTGAAGAACTCATTAGTCCTCATAGCGAGGACTTTTGCCCGACGCCAGGGAATTCATTCCCTGGCGGACTTTCGGTTAAATTGACACCAACACATTGCCCACCTTGCTGTTTAATATTGGCGATCGAATTTATTCGTGAATTGTGCCATCTGGCATAATTGCACCTGCGAGTTTTGCGCGATCCATATTTGCTCCAACCAAATTGGCATCTTTCAGGTTAGCTTTTTCTAGGTTTGCATAACTCAAATTTGCACCGCACAGGTTGGCTGAAGCGAGATTTGCTGCACTCAAGTTGGCGAAGCTCAGGTTAACTCCAGAGAGGTTGAACCCGCTAAAGTTTTGACCACTCAGATTAACACTCTCAAAGTTTACTCCAACCAAATTTACCCCTGTTAGGTTGGCCCCATCCAAGTTTGCTCCCCGAAAATAAGCCCCAGTCAAAATGGCCCCACTCAAGTTAATTCCTCTGAGGTTAGCTTGACTTAAGTTTGTCCCTGTTAAGCTTACCCCACTTAGATTCATGTTGCTCAGGTTGACTCCTGCAAGATTGACCCCTATCAAACTTACCCCATTTAAGTTAACGCCGCTGAGGTTTGCATAACTTAGGTTGACTTTAGTTACCTTCGCTTGACTTAGGTCTCCTCCTGTCAGGTTAACATTATGCAGACTTGCCTGAGTTAAGTTAGCTCTACTGAGGTTTGCTGTAGTCAGGTTGGCGCTATCTAACTTTGCTTCGCTTAAGTTGGCTTGACTCAAATTTGCCTGAATTAGTCTGGCACAATACAAGGTTGCCTGGGTTAAGTTGGCCCCACTTAAATTAACTTCAATCAAATCAGCAGTGTGCAAGTTTGTTGAGTTCAAATTTGCCTCTTGCAAGTTAGCTCCAATCAAATTTACCCCTGTTAAGTTGGCAGTTGCTAGATTGGCATTGCTCAGGTTGGCTTGACTTAAACTGACATTAGAGTCGAGAGTTTTGCCACTTAGATCCACTCCTGCTAGGTTAATCCCTGTAAAGTCGCGTTCTCCCTCTTCATACCGTTTCCAAAATTCCTCAGCAGTAACAGCGGCTTCTTGACTTTTTTGAGTAGAATCATCACTTATTTGGTCAGCATCAGATTCCACAGTATCCGCATTTACAGGAGTAGCAACTGGCTGTTTTACCGCTTCCCTAGATACTGGAATCGGTGTCGGATCGATCGCCTCTTCGCGCAATAACCGATCCACCCGATCGCTAAATCGCCTCAAAACCTCAGCATCATCAAGCTTCACAGCCACATTCTCAGTGCTTTTCACCGCATTCTCAACATGATACTTGTCAACAAAACTTTGCAACCCAGCATTATATCCTTGTCCTACAGCCTGAAATCTCCATTCACCACTCTTTCTGTACAAACGTCCAAACTCTAAAGCCGTTTCTTGCGAAAAAACCTCTTTTAAATTATACCGAACAAGTTCGCTCCCACTCTCCAAATTGTAAAGCCGGATAAAAGCATTTTTTACGCTGCTAAAATTTTGATTCTTGGCCTGTCCGTCGTGAACAGTAACAACAAACACTATTTCCTGAACAACAGGATTGATTAGACTCAAATCCACATAAACCGTCTCGTCATCGCCTTCGATTTGTCCCGTTGTGTTATCTCCCGAATGCCGCACCGCGCCGTCTGGCGATGTCAAATTGTTGTAAAATACAAAATATTTTTCGTCGGGAATTCGACCGTCAGTGCCTAACATGAAAACAGATGCGTCAATGTCGTAGTTTTGTGCTGTTTGGCTGACTTGCCACCCCAGGGCGATCGCAACTTTATTGAAATCAGGAGCTTCTTTAGAAAGATTAAACCGATCGCCCTTCGTTAATTCGATGCTCATGTTGGATAATTACCTGATATTTTAAATTAGCGCTTTCGATATTTTAAGCGATTAGCGGCAGGTTGGGGCGGGGCGGGTTTACCAGATTACTCATTTGTATTACAGACAAGGCGTGAACCCGCCCCTACGGGAATTATACTAAATCTGTCTTTAATACATTCTTTATTCTTGAGTCGGGCGTTGCGCCGACTTCGTTTGACAAGACGCGGTTTCAACCGCCGAGTCCTGCATAATACTACAATACACAATACAGATTATTTATGTTAAACCGCAAACAAATTGCCTTTTATCTAGAAGACATTGAAACGCCCACAGGGAGAACGGTCAGTTTAATTATTACCGCACTCATTCTCCTATCTACTGCCAGCTTTATCGCCGAAACTTACCCGATTTCCGAACCTGTTAGAATTAGATTGCAAACTCTCGACACAGCCCTTTTAGTCGTTTTTGCTGTTGAGTATTTAGTGCGGCTGTGGTGCGCTGACTATAAATTTAAGTTTATTTTTAGTTTTTTCTCAATCGTCGATTTGCTGGCGATACTACCATTTTTACTGGGATTTGTCAATGTCAGTTTTATCCGTATTTTTCGCTGGTTTAGAATTCTCCGACTCATCCGCTTTCTGGAATTGAAAAATTCGGTTTTTCGCATCAGCAGCGAAGATGGGGTGATTTTTTCGCGGATTTTGTTTACTTTGCTCGCAATAATTTTTGTTTATTCGGGTTTGATTTATCAAGTCGAACATCCGGCAAATCCCGAAGGTTTTGGGACTTTTTTGGATGCTGTTTATTTCTCGGTTGTCACGATGACGACGGTGGGATTCGGGGATGTTACTCCGATTTCAGAATCCGGCCGTTTTCTGACTATTTTGATGATTGTGACGGGGATTGCTCTGATTCCTTGGCAATTGGGGGATTTGATTAAACAGTTAGTTAAAACTGCTAATCAGGTAGAAACTGTTTGTAAAGGCTGCGGTTGGTCTGTACATGATGCTAATGCTAGATTTTGTAAAATGTGCGGCACTCAGTTAGATAATGGTTGACTGTTGACTGTTGACTGTTGACTGTTGACTGTTACAGCAGTTTTCAGGTAGGGACACAGCATTGCCGTTTCCCTACAGAAGATTGCCTCTAATTTATATGTAGCAGTATTTTTCCTAATAACTAATAACTAATAACCCATAACTAATAACTACTGACTGCTGACTAATGACTAATGACTAATGACTTCTTCCTTCTTTAAGCTAAAGGTAACAAAATTTCAAATTCGGTACCGATGCCTAATTCCGATCGCATTCTGAATGCGCCGCCGTGTTTGCCTGTCACGATTTGATAGCTAACTGCTAAACTGGTTTCTTTGAGGGCGCGTTTTTCGGTAGAGAATGATTCTAAGATTTTTTTGTACTTGCTAGGTGACATTCCTTGGCCGTTATCTGCTATGCGAATCGAAACCCAGCGGACGTGCAGTTTGTCCAAATCGCTCGCAGGTTCGGGACAGCACACTTGAGTCGTAATGTCAATCTGAGGCTGGCGATCGAAGTCTTTGAGTCCTCCACTATTGAACTCTCTCGCTAATTCTTGACCGACTGCTTCGTTAATTAATGTATGAATAGCATTGGTCAAGATATTCATAAATACTTGGTTGAGCTGTCCTGCATAGCACGGCACTGGTGGCAGGTGGCCGTAGTTTTTCACTACTTTGATTTCCCTGGTCAAACGACTTTTGAGCAGCAATAGTATGCTGTCTATGTTGGCGTGCAAGTCGGCTGGTTTGGGATAAACATCGTCGATGTGGCAGAAATTTTGCAAACTGCTTGCCAATTTGCTCAAACGTTCGGCTCCGGCTTTGATGCTGGCAACTGTTCGGAGGAAATCGTTTTGCAAAAAGTCATAGTCTATCTCTTCTTTGAGCCGCGCTATTTCCGGCGGAGGCTCGGTACAGTGCGCGTCGTAAACTGAAAGCAACTCCATCAAGTTTTTGCTGTAGTCGCTGACGTAGGTTAAATTTCCCCAAATAAAGCCTACCGGATCTAAAATTTCGTGGGCTACTCCGTTGACTAAACGGCCTAAACTTGCCATTTTTTCGCTTTGAATCATTTGTGTTTGGGCTCTTTCGTAGCGGACTTGAGTTTCTATGCCGCGAATTTGCCAGTAGGCGATGTTTAGTGCGTGAGGGTCTAAGAGTCGGTAAGATTGGGTGTCGATTTGGACTACGATTGGTTCTGACTGCAATTCGGGCGATCGGCGCAGAGCTTGTTGAGCTGCTGTCAAAATGGTTGTACTCTCTGCGAGCAATAATATTTCGACGCGAGCGTAACTGTAGAGAATTTTCAGCGGCAAATGCAAAAATAGCTCGGGGCCCTGGGGTTTGAGCAAATATTCCAGCAGTTGCCGGCGAGATATCATGCCAGCAAACTCTCCTGCTTGCAGCAAGATGGCTCCCGGCACCAGGGGATGCTGTTCAAAGATTTCGGCAACTGCGACAGCCAAGCAGGTCGATTTAACCTGAAATTGATACAGGGGCAAATCTCGCAGGGTAGACTCTAGGGAAAGGTCTTGATGGCTGCCTTCGGAGAGTGAAGGGCCTGGTAGTTTGGAACTGAATGTATTTGCCACTGGAACTTTGAGTTGCCGAAACACCCGAAGAGAAAGTGAAATGAAAACCTACTACTAAGCTAGCCTATCATTTCACTTGGATGAGCGAACAGCCGAGACTGTTCTTTGAGTTAATCATGTTTTGCGAACTATTGGCAGGAGAATTTCAAATTCGGTGTTGCGGCCGGGCTGCGATCGCAAGTTCAGTTGCCCGCCGTGCTTTTCTGTGACGATTTGATGGCTGATCGCCAGCCCCATACCGCTGCCTTTGCCTGCTGGTTTAGTGGTAAAAAATGTGTCAAATATGTGCTGCTGATTTTCTGGGGCAATGCCGGGCCCGTTATCGGTAATGCTAATTGCTGCCCGCTTGCCGTCTGCGGTTTCTACCACTTTAGTGGTAATTTCGATTTTTGGCTGCCAGTTGTCCGGGCACTGGGTATGTAGTTCTCGATCGGCTGCGTACTCTGTCAGGGCGTCTAGTGCGTTAACTAACAAATTCAAAAACACCTGACTCAACTGACCGGAGTAGCCCCTAACTAGGGGCAGTTCGCCGTAATTTTTTACCACTTCTATGCCATTTTTAAAGCGGTTTTTCAGAATTAACAGCGTCATCTCCACGCATTCGTGAATGTCTGTATCCACGGGCTTTGTCTCGTCCATGTGAGAGAAGTGGTGCAGCCCGTTGACTATTTTTAGCAATTGCGAGGCTCCCCACTTCATCCCTTCTAAGGTGACTGGCAAATCTTCTTGTAAAAAATCCAATTCAATTTCTTCTTTTAGGGCATCTATTCGGGGGCACGGTTCCGAATATTCTGCTTCATAAGCTGACATGAGCTGAAGCAAGTTTTCAAAATAGGACAGCAGAAAAGTCAAATTCCCCCAAATACAGTTCAGCGGATTTCTAATTTCGTGGGCTACTCCCGCTACAATCCTCCCCAAACTCGCCATCTTTTCGGTTTGGATGAGTTTGGCTTGGGTTTGTTTTTGGAGCAACTTATTTGTTAATTCGTGAATTCGGGCTTGAGCGACCATTAATTGGTGTACGTCTAACAGTTTGTACGTCTGGGGTGCTAGTTCGACTACTACGGGTTCGTAAACTAATTCTCCTGACCTGTAAAGCGATTCGGTGGCTGCTTCTACTATTAATTTACTGCCGGGAAGCACGAGCAGCTCTTGCTTGGAAAACCTGTACAATACCTCTATGGGTCGCTTGAAAAACATTTCTAACCCGTAGCGGCGGTTAACTCTTTCAAAAAATAGACGCCTGGATATTATGCCGACAAAATTACCCCTATCGGTCAAAATGACGCCGGGAAGCATGGAATTTTCTTCAAAAGCCCGGGCTACTTCTTTTGCCTGTTGAGTTAATTCAATTTGGCAGTTGTATAGCGGCAGGTCTTGGAGAGTTGATTCTAAGCAGATATTCCAAGTACAAATCTCAGGTATATGCAACACTGATAACTCCGAGCTAATCTCACGCACAGCAAACATAGATGAAACCCCTGTTAAATTTTGTATTGATGGATAAGTTAAGTTGCTATTAATTGGTAAAGGGGAATTGGTAGCGGGTAATTGTTAATTTGTCTGATGACAACAGCACCCGATGGGAAAACTCGATCGCCCTGGCATTGTCTGCTAAGTAGGTAGGTGTAAATAAACCCGACTGTGTAACAGAATGTAAAGCGATGAAAACTTTTGCGATTGAGTCGTTTCACTCGCTTTTGACTACTTATGTATTTTCGCGATCATCTATTTAAAGATTTGGTTTCTCAATCAATCTTAAACCATCGAAGCTTTTGTGGAACTTACGGAGCTCTGCTGTCAACTTTTTACCATGATATACCATGCGATCGCGTGTTTTCAGAAAATGTTAAAAAATTATAAAGGAATTTTTGTTGTATGTTATACTATTTTTCCGGTGCTGGTAGGGAATTGCAGAACAGCGATAGCGGGCGATCGGTGAATCTACGGGCATGGATCGAGGGGTCGAGGGCGCGGATGGGCGATGGATCGTCCAATGAACTTGAGGCCCCAACCGTCAAGACTTCGGCTGGAGGGAAAAATCGGCAGATTGTCTAGCATTTAAGCAATAATGCAAATGCAGGCCAGTTTCCAACCCCCGATGGTCGTCAGTTTTTGGCAAATCTAAATTCTAAAATCTAAATTCTAAAATCGTCTCAGGGTTCCACCTCCGGCCAAAGGCGTTCTAGCTGATAGCGCCAAGCGCCGAGAGTCTGTTCGCGAGACTCTCGCCCGAGTTCCATTTCGCCCATCAATCCTTCTGCGTAAAAACGGTCTAAAGTCTGAAGGGTCGTTTCTATGGACTGTCCCTGCATCTTCGCAGCTTTGATGATTTGACGGATGCGGCTTTCGATCAAACCGCCGAAAAAGTCGGACAAACCTCGTTCTTGCAAAGCTAGCAGTCTGGTGACGGCGGCCGAGAAATCGGCGGCGGCGAGTGTAGCGCAACTGTGCTGAAATACTCCCCACAAAACGTTTTGATGTACGGCGTAGCGAGTTTCGAGGGTGGTGTCAAAGTTAGCTTCTAGCAGTTTATCGAAAAACGGTTCAGCTTCTTGGGCATCGGCGATCGGCAGCAAAATCCGCAGCCAACTTCCGTCTTCCGAAAGCAGGACTAAGAGGCGAAATTTGGGGGTTTGTACTTGCCAAGAAGTAGGGGCGGGCGTCTCAACACTTTCGCCGAATAAGTTTTTAAGGGTATTGCTAATTTCTTCGGGAGTCATGGGAATTTTAGATTTTAGGTTTGAGGTTTTAGGTTTGAGATTGCAGGCTGGCGATTTGGTTGTCTTTGTTTTTGATATTTATCAGTATCGCTCAATCTAAAATCTAAAATCACCATCTTAGGACTGACGCTTGCGGATTTAAAATAGGACTTACGCTCAAAAACCCGGTTTCTAGGACAATAAGAGGTTTGGCAAGGAAAAATCTACGAATCAACCGGGTTTCCTCAGAAAGGGTGCGCCACAAGCACATTTAAAGGCCGGATTCGCCCATAAGCAGCTTACCCTCTTGATATTTACCAATATCGGTCAATCGAAAATCCCCAATGCTTCAATGCGAAAATCGGTTTAGGGAAGCCAGCGGGGGTGATAGCCGGCAAAGGGAAGTTCTTCGGGCTGTACTTTTGCGGGAGAACCGTCTGCAGGTATTTCTAATAAGGGCAACACCCAGAGGCGGCCCGCGGCGATCGACTGTCCGCTGTCGTTGCGGGGACTGTCTGCTGCTGTGGGTTTTGCTGATGTGACTGATTGATCGAAAATTAATGCCAGTCCGTCGGGGGATAAACTGATTTGGGTATCTAATTGGTTGGGCAAAACTAGCAGCGGTTTGATGGTTCCTACCAAACGAGTACCATCTTTTTTGAGGTCGATGGCGGCGATGAAAGGCTGTTCTTTGTAGCTTTCTGTTTTGAGGCGTTCGGCTAGCAAGCAGTAGAGGCGCTGGAATTGGTTGTCTTTGTTTTTGCGCGGGTCGAAATAAACGGCGATTATGCTGCCGGGAATGCGCAGTATTTCTTGTTCGGCGCCTTGGTTGTCTAAGATGAAAAGCGATCGAGTGTAGTCGCTGTTGTATTTAACGTAGGCGGCGGCGGAGTTGTCGCGGGCCATGCCCAATACTTGTTCGTATTTTGGCAAAAATTCTACGGGGTCTGCTTCTGGTTTGAGGGGGACGATCGCTAATCCTTGTTTTTGAGATATTACCATCGATTTGCTGTCGGGGCGAATCATAAAATCTCCGCCTTGTTGATTTTCCAATGCTCGGGGCGCAACTTTTTCTTCTAAAATCCAAGGACTGAAATCGCCGGGATTGCTGCGGTTGACGCGCTGGACAATGATGATTTTTCCGTCGGCTGAGAGGTCGAATTTGAGGTTTTGGTAATCTTTGGAGTCTAGGAGTTTGTCGATTCTACCTGCGGGCTGCGGCGGTTGGGGATCTTCTCCGGGGGATTGGGGATTGAGGCCGGTGGTGACTGTAAATAGTTCTTGATTTAGGGTGCCGCCAGTACGGGCGATCGATCGATCTGTGGCGGAGAATAAAATGCGATCGCTGTCGGGATACGGTTTAAAATCGGTGACAACTAAATCTTTGGGAGTCAGCGGTATCGGTTTGGATTCGCTGCTGGTGAGATTGACCAGCATTAATCTGCTTTCTGTTTCGCCTTGAACGCCGATGTAAGCAAAAGCTCGATCGCGGCTGCGAAAGGAACTGCTAAACGGTTGAATTGGCGTGCCTTTATTTTGGTTGTTTTCTCCCAAATACTTGTCGGTTGCTCCGGCGAGTTTTAATGTGTAGGTAACGCCGTAGGGTGCGGGATCTTTGAGGGTGTAAGCCATGCGCCTTCCCGCCCAGCTAAATTTTCCGGGGAGGGGCGGTTCTAGTTTTAAGTTTTCCTCGACGGTGGAGTGGTTCATCGGGCGAAAGAAGTTGAGAATAAAGCCGGTATCTGCGGCGCCGATTTGTTTGTTTTCCCAGCTAAATTCTCGCACTCTGGGTGCTGTGCGATCGCCGCCCAGCAGCAACAGTCCCATAAAGATGCTCAGCATTAGGATGAGGAAGATCGCCGTGCGGTCGATCGGCTGTTTGAACGGCCCAATAGCGAAGGGTGAAGGATTAATTTTTTTGTTAAAAATACTCACAAATCTTTCTCTCCTATTTCTGCTGAAAAATCACTGCCAAATTTTCCCTCTTAAATTTTACAGGCCTGGGCGCACTCCCGACCCTCAGAAACCTATTTTTTTACCAACAGAAAGGGCTGCCACCTCTGTCTTTTGACAATAAAAACCGATTTATGAAAGTTTTGGTGCGTCCCTAACTGAATTAAACTGACCTACTAAGAATCTACTTATACTTAAATATGTCATGGCTCCGTATTAGATCGTCAGGTGATAGGTGATCTGTCGGTAGCCCGCCACCCAGAGACATTCTCACAAAAAGTATAATTGCTAGTACCCCTAAAAACAGTGCTGTCAACTTGATATCCTCCCAAAAACAAGTTAGCCCTTCTTTCCTAAGGCCGTAGGTAACTACTAAATAAGTAGGAATGTCACCGACAGCTACAGCAATCACAGCACCTAAATTACCCATAAAATGATATCCTACTGGGATGCCAATAGCGATACTCAAGAAAGTTGCGAGATTGCCCATAGCTGCGTACTGAGATTTTCCGATAGCTAACAAACAAGAACCCATCAAATTGTGGATAGTCGTGTGCCAGATACCTAAAGCCAAGATTGGCATCATCCAAGATGCTGCCATATACTCTTTCCTGTACATTGTTAAAATTAGCTGATCTCCAAAGCTCACAAAAATTGCTAAGCCTAGCGCTAAAGGGATCAGAATCAAGTTGCGGTTTTTGAGGATTTTGGCGCGCAATTCCTCGCGAGGCAAGTCTGCTAGCATCGAAATAGAGGGAAAAATTACCCGACCTGCGAGGGCGATCATTACTTGACGAGGCATATCGCCGAGGGTAAAAGCAATGCCGTAAATGCCCAACATTGTTAAACTAAATATTTTGCCTAGAACTAGGCGATCGGCTTGAGAACACAGAAAATATAAAACCGTAGACAAAAATATCCATTTTCCATACGAAAATATTTCTTTAGCTGCCTCTCGATCCCAAGCAAAGCGGTTTGAATGACCGCGAATCAAAAAATGGCTCCATACTAACTCCACTAAAGAGCTAGTCAGACCGCCTGCGAGGATAGCCCAGATACTGCGATCGAACCATGCCCACACAATCATGACTGTAGTAGAAATGAGCTGTATGACCAACTCAAAAATTACTACGTTCTTAACTGTCATTTTGCGTTCGAGAATGGATACGGAAGTAGATTTAAACCCTCCGAGTAGAGTATTTATACTGATGATGGGAATCAACCACAGGAGACGGGGTTCTCGATAGAAATTAGCAACTGGCCAAGTGATTAAAATTAAACAAAACCAAATAAAAACACTGCGAAGAACTTGCATTGTCCAAGCGGTGTTGAGAAATTCGGGTTCTTCTCCACGCTTGTTTTGGATGATACTTGGGCCCAGACCTATGTCTGTAAATAGGTGGACACCTGCAATGAAAACGTAGGCTAGACCCATGAGACCAAATAGTTCTGGTAACAGCAGGCGCGTCAGGATCAGGTTGCTGCCGAATCGGATAATTTGACTGCTTCCATAGCTGGCGATCGTCCAGAAAGCGCCTTTGATCGCTAATTTTTTTTCAGATGACATATAGTGATAACTTATTTTCTAATTACGAGTCTAGTTGCTGAATTTCCTGTTGGCAACTCCTACAGGATGTTGCTGCTACTTTTATAGCTGACTTTACCTTGTGTTAATTGCGCTATGGAGGACGGGCCCAAGATCCCATCCCACAATCTCAAATACTACAGATTTCCAGTCGCGAGATTATAGTTGCCCGCTGCAGGACGCCCATCTCGCGATCGCCCAGCTAAAATTTAATCTCTTGCCTTGCACCACGTCTAATAATCATAAGGGTTTTTTGGCTCAGAAATTGGTTTTAGGGAAGATGCTTGAATAATTAATTTGCGCTTCCCTTGCAGTTCTTCTACGATCGTCTCTCCTTCTATTTCTAGCCAACTGTCTGGGGCAAAGGCGGCGCGGCTTTGACCGATCGGTAATTTTACCGGCAACCCGATCGGATAGGCGTCCGCCGCGCAGCAGGTAATGATAAAACGCCCGATCCACAGATATTGTTCTGCTAGGTTGGGCGGGTGAATTACAAATCCTTGAACCTTGACTTTCTGACCTCTGTATGTATCTGGTTCGGGATTGAAATTTAACAGACGCACCCATTCGACGAGCGATCGCTTTTCGGGTTTTGTAGTATTGCGAAATTCTTGCGGTTGCAGTCTGGTGATTGGCAGGGATTCGGTGATGCCTCGTTCTAATGCTGTCTGGCTGGTAAATGTGCGGGGCGTTGTGGCTAAGCCGATTAATGCGACGCTCAACATTAAGGTGCTGCCGATACTGGGGGGAAATAAAGTAACGTGTTCAACTTCTGTGCTTCTGAGAGATTTATTTGCTGGCGATGTCCGGGATTGCTTTTTGGTGCGATCGACCTTTAAGAGTTCCCAAGTTTTCAACCCGCCAATCACCATTAAGCCGATTCCTCCCGCTACAGTCAACCCAAAGTAATTCGGGTGAATGAGAATGCTTAATTTGCCGGTGATCCAATATTTGAGGAGCAATATTCCCCACGCTAAGATAGCTAGGGCGTCCAGCCAGGGACTAATTTTTTTAAGATTCATTTTTTAATAGTCATTGGGAATTGGGAATTGCGAATTGGGAATTGCGAATTGCGAATTGCGAATTGCGAATTGGGAATTGCGAATTGCGAATTGCGAATTGGGAATATCTTGTTATTTAGGGGTTGGGGGCAATTTATTAACCCAGATACAAGTTGACGGCGAGGGTCATTAAAAAGGTTAACTGAGCAGCCAAAATCATTAAGTAAATGACGGCTCGACTTTTAAAAATAGACAGCATTAAACCGATGCCTTTGAGGTCAATCATCGGGCCGAACACGAGAAATGCTAACAGCGAACCGCTGGTAAATGTGGAAGCAAAAGATAGGGCAAAAAAAGCATCTACTGTAGAACAAATCGAGACGACTGCGGCTAATAGCAGCATGGCGAGAATCGAGGAAACGGGGCCTTGGCCGAGGTTGAGAATTAGTTCGCGGGGTGCGCCAACTTGAATGATGGCAGCGATCGCACTTCCGATGACCAAAACTCCTCCCAATTCGCGCAACTCCTGTACCATAGTATCTAAAAGCAGGCGCAGGCGCTCTTTAGAAACCCGGTGAAACATGGAGGAACGTTTCGAGGTTTTGTCTGTTTTGCCTGTTTGTAAGGGCTTCCACTCGTCTTGTAGCAAAGATTCGATCGGCACTGCACCCCCCTGACCGAGCATAAATGTCCCCGACTGCAACAGTGGCGAAGTGTTGGTCAGGAGTAGTTCTTTGTCGGAAAATTCTGGTTTTGGGAGGGGAATCGCGCGGGCTACAGAGGGGTGTAGCAGAGGCCGCAAGTCTGTTTGGGCGCTGAATACCCAGCCGATAATTGTAGCGATAAAGAGAGAAAAGACTACCCGCAAAACTACAATTTCTGGCTGATCGCGAAATGCCGTCCAAGTCGCCCAAATTACCACGGGATTGATGGTGGGGGCTGCGAGTAAAAAGCCGATCGCGGCTGGTGCGGGCACTCCCTGCATCAGCAACCTGCGGGCTACGGGCACGTTACCGCACTCGCACACGGGAAACAAAAAGCCGATCGAACTACCCACCAAAGCCCCCAGCAGCGGGTTTCGCGGGATGCGGGATACGAGTTTGCGTTCGTCTACAAACCCCAGCAGCAAACCTGAGAATAAAACTCCCAGCAGCAGAAAAGGTATTGCTTCTACTAATAAGCTGAGAAACAGGGTAAAAGCATTGTTTAACTGATTTGTTAGGACTGGTTGCATCGATCGCCTACTGGTAAATTGGTATTTAGTTTCAAGTTTTTGGCTGAGCCCCTGTCGATCATACCTTCTTCACAGCGCTAAGTTAAAATTCAGTTGAAAATTTTTTGCGACAATCCTCAATCTTATAACAATCATTAGAAGTCGCAGATTCGGGTAAGGACACGGCGCCGTGCCGTTTCCGTGCAGATATCGCTTAGGATCTCGATGTTTCCTGACTTTTAATGATAGGTTTTAAATTGAATATGAGGTTTTTTTGCTGCTTTTTAAAATAAAATTGCGAGAAATTGTAATTTAATAAATCCCGATAAATTGAATAATTTAAAATCATTAAAATTGTTTAAATTTCGCTCAATATTTCTGCCTGATTCGCCGGGATCAGCCAATCAATAATGGAATCGCCAAGCTTTTTTAGACGGTCTTAGTCTGCGGGCAAACCGATCGGGCGGTATTTGAGGCGAGGCGGGCGATCGGGCGGCGGTATCTTGGAGGGCGAGGCGGGCGATCGGGCCATTCGGATTTTATTGTACGGGCGATTAATTATAATTTTCCGTAATTTAATTTATTGTTAACAACAGGTTAAGAATTTAACTCTAGGTTAATTAATAGTTAAATACTCGAACCAAGCGTTAATACCCCTCAAGCCAATATAAAATAAAGTCAGGCATAATTGCCAGGGCGCATCTATCTCAGTGATACTCGATCTTGTCTAATACTTGAGGTGGTAAAATGTCATTTACCATTGTCAGTGTTTTGTGTAATTTAACAAGCAGTTTGCCAGGGGAATGCAGACCAAAAAACTCAGCTACTCGCCTGCTGAGCTTTGGTAGCTGAACGTCTGCTGGCAAATAGAACCCCCAAAAAAGCGTGCTGATGAATTTATGTTAAATACCTCCTGCGTAGAAAGACCAGTCCAACCCATGTCCGAGACTGACCTAAAAGAACTTGGTTTAGACTCTACTCTCCAAGAATTGTCGCTTTACGCTTTTCAGGTAGAAGCTACGGATTTGGGAATGCAAATTTCCCAGTTGTTAGAAGCTAATCCGCTGTTACCGGGAGTCATTTTGACCGATGGGGGTGAATTTGCCGGCATGATTTCCCGGCGGAGATTTTTAGAATTTCTCAGCCGTCCTTTTGGGCGAGAATTATTTTTAAAGCGACCTGTGAGGGCTTTGTACCGCTTTGCCGAAACCGAGAGTTTAATTTTTCCCAGCAATACTTTAATTGTGGATGCAGCTAGAAAGTCGCTGCGGCGATCGAAAGAACTGCTTTACGAGCCGATTGTGGTTCAAATGTCGCCTGAAAGTTATAGTTTGGTAGACGTGCACGAACTGTTAGTGGCCCAATCCAACATTCACGAACTAGCGACAAAATTGCTGAGACAGCAAACTCAATCTCAACTAATTCAAACCGAAAAATTAGCCAGTTTGGGGCAGATGGTAGCTGGAGTCGCCCACGAAATTAGAAATCCCGTCACCTGCATCAGCGGAAATCTTGGCTTTTTGTCTAACTACTCGAAAGACATCATGGAGTTGCTGGCTGCTTACGAAGAAATTGTCGGCCCCTGCGAAAAAGTTGACCAACTAAAAGCAGACATAGAATTTGATTTTTTGCAAGAAGATTGGGAAGAAATTCTCAAAAGCATGAAAGTTTCATCCCAGAGGCTGACCGAACTCGTCACCAGCCTGCACACCTTCTCTCACATGGACGAAACCCACTTGAAAGAAGCTAACCTCCACGAATGTATTGACAGTACGCTGCTAATTATGAAAAACCGTCTCAAGTACGGGTTTAAAGTTGTTAAAAGCTATGGGGATTTGCCTTTGGTCAAGTGTTATTCTGGTCAGTTGAGCCAGGTATTTATGAATATTGTCAGCAATGCGATGGACGCTTTGGATGAGGTAAAAGGAGCAAAAGGTTTTGTGCCTGCGATTACTATTCAAACTGAGGTAATAAACAGTGCTGATGGAGATTGCGTTGATTCGGAATTAATTCAAAATTATGTTTTGGGCGATCGACAAAATGCAAAATTGCGATCGTCCGCCAGCCAAAACGGCGACTTCAGCCCAGAAGCAGCGGGGAAAAATCAAAATAACGCTTGGATAGCCATCAGAATTGCCGATAACGGGCCGGGAATTCGGCCAGACATTCAGCGGCGGATTTTTGAGACGTTTTTCACTACTAAACCTGCTGGGAAAGGTACCGGTTTGGGGTTGGCAATTACTCATCAAATTGTTACCCAGAAGCATAAAGGCAAGTTGAATTTGCATTCTACGCCCGGTACTGGCACGGAATTTGAGATTTTGTTGCCATTGATTTGAAGGTAGTCTAGGATGCAATTAGACCATAAAATTGGTTCGATACTTCGGAATGTAAGTCCCGCTCAAAATCTGAGAATTAGGGTGTGTCAGTTAGGGAGATTTTGGGTATAAACTCACAATCTGACAACTGAAGGCCCGGAATAAATGGTGCATCAGAATTAGATTTTCGGTGATGATTGAGAACTACTAAACTGACGCACCCTACGGCTCAAAATTCATCCGTTACATCCCGTACATTGCTCGGTGCCGAACTTCTTCCCGCAATTAAGCTCGAAGCTGAACGGGCATCACCAAGAATGTGGCATTGACTCCGCCCAAAGGCTGAAAAATTACCGGAGCAAGAGCACCGTTTAATTGCAGTTGAATTTCGGGAGACTGAGCCGTTTTCAAAATGTCAACTAAGTATTTCACGTTGAAAGCAATATCTATGCTGTCTCCAGATATCTGTGCAGGAAGTGACTCTTTGCCGCTGCCGACATCTTTGGCATCTACTGACAAAGTGATTTCCTGATTCTCTTCGTCGATGCTGCATTTGAGGATATTATTTTTTTGGTCTGCAAAAACTGCAATTCTTTCTACTGCTGCTAAGAGCGATCGCCGCTCAAGAGTAATTTGCCGCTCAAAAGACGGTGGAATCAACTGTCTGTAGGCGGGATATTGCCCTTCCAAGGTGCGGGTTGTCAGCCGCTGATCGGCCCATTCAAACACTACTTGACCCTGCTCAAAATGCAGGGTAACAGGTTCAGTCCACTGCCGCATCACCAGCATTCTTTCTACTTCCCGCAATGCTTTAGCGGGAACTGTCACCTCAAATTCTTCTGCGGTTTCTTCGCCTTCGGCTTTTTCGTTGGCAGTTTGAACTACTGCCAATCTGTGGCCGTCTGTAGCTGCAAATTCTAGGCAATCTTGCAATACTTTTAAATGCACCCCTGCAAGTACCTGTTTTGCTTCGTCGGGGCTAGTAGCAAATAAAGTTCCTTTGAGTCCTTCTATCAAGGCTTCGGGCGGCAATTTAAGGATTGTTCCGGCTTCGATGGCGGGCAATTCTGGGAATTCTTCCGGGCCCATGCCTCTGACTTGATAGCTGCCAGAAGTGCAAGTGAGATATGCTACGGTGTCCCCCGCTTCGTCTTCTAAAGTAATCTCTCCATCTGGGAGTCTCGAAACAATATCGTTGAGCAATTTCGCGGGTATGGTAAAACTCCCACCGCCAGTCACTTCTGCTGCAAAGCTGGTACGGATGCCCAAACTGAGATCGAAAGCTGTTAAGCTAACCCGCTGATTTTCCTCATCCGCTACTAAGAGCACGTTGGCTAGTACCGGATGTGTCGGGCGGGAGGGAACGGCTCGACTTACCAACGAGAGGTTGGCGTTGAGGTCACTTTGGGTGCAAACCAATTTCATGAGAGGTTAATTAACCGGATTTGAGACAGAAACAAATCGTATCACAGAAAGCTGATGACAGTTGACAGTTGACAGTTGACAGTTGACAGTTGGCAGTTGGCAGTTGAGAGTTGACAGTTGAGGGTTGACCGAAGCAACAAGGAAGAGTTGACTGTTGGCGGAACACTTTTTTTTAGTGAATGATTTTTGGGCGATCGCCCTGTGGAAACTGTGGAAAAAAAAGTTAACTGCTTGCTATATGTGACTTGTAGCTGATAAATGCCTGTGGAAAACTTGTGGAAAAGCGGGAATTAGCCGATCGCCCGCCCATTTTGGTACAAAAGCTGTTTCGGGCGATCGAGTAAAGTTTTCCACAAACTCAGGGCAAATTTTCCACAGGTTTTTCCACAGGCCATCTCAAACTAACGGTTGGCGCTTAAGTTTTGCGGCTGACTGCGTTAATTCGATCGCTCAACTGACGCAAAGTTTGCGATAAATTCGGGTCAGTGTTCCGCAACTGAGCAATTTTGTCGCAACTGTAAAGCACAGTCGTGTGGTCTTTTCCGCCGAAAACTTCGCCAACTTTCGGCAAACTCAAACCAGTATGCTGCCGAATTAAATACATCCCTATTTGACGGGCGAGGCTAATTTCTCGCCTGCGGGAAATGCCTTTCAAATCTTCAACAGAAACATCAAACGCCTCGGCCACAACAGCAATTACTGCATCCGGAGTCGCCTCTACGCTTTCAGTTTGCGGGTTCAAAACCGGGGCGATATTTTCCACGGTCATCGGCAAACCCGTAATTGAAAGATATGCTACCGCCCGAATCAAAGCTCCTTCTAATTCCCGAACGTTGGAAGTGTAACTAGAAGCAATGTATTCAATGACATCTCGCGGCAGCCGCATATTTTCATATTCGGCTTTTTTCTGTAAAATTGCCATCCGAGTTTCCAAGTCGGGCAATTGAATGTCAGCAATTAATCCCATCGAAAATCTGGAACACAAGCGCTCTTGCAGGCGTGGGATTTGCTGCGGCGGGCGATCGGAAGCTAAAACGACTTGATTTCCGGCTTCGTGCAAAGTATTAAAAGTGTGAAAAAATTCTTCTTGTGTGTATTCTTTACCTTCAATGAATTGGATGTCATCTATTAATAAAACATCCGCGGCTCGATAGCGATCGCGGAAAGTTTGCATACTATCTTTGCGAATTGCTGCGATTAAATCGTTAGTGAATTTCTCAGTGGAAACGTAAAAAACTTTGGCGTTGGGGTCAATTTCTAAGCGATAATGACCGATCGCCTGCATCAAATGAGTTTTCCCCAAACCGACGCCGCCGCACAAAAATAGGGGATTGAATTCCCGGCCCGGAGACTCGGCTACTGCGAGGGCTGCTGCGTGAGCCATGCGGTTGTTGGAACCGACGACAAAGCGGGAAAATACGTATTTGGGGTTTAAATTGGCGGGTTTGGGCGGGTGCAGCGAGTGGCTTTCCGGGACATCCGCGATGGGGGACGACCAAATTATGGCGGAGTCGCTGCTGTCGCCTGTGTCGTTTCCTCCGGCAATTGTCAAGTAAATGTCTACGGGATAGCCGAGAATTTCTTCAACTGCATCGGCAATGATTTCTCTGTAATATTTTTGCAACCAATTGCGAGCAAAGGGGTTGGGGGCGCTGACTATCAAACAGTTATTTTCGAGTTGTTCGGCCCGGGCAGTTTTGATCCACGTCTCAAAGCTAGGTCTGCTCAGTTGTACCTGGAGACGTTCAAGTATCTGATTCCACAGACTTTCGAGGGTAATGTCCACTGCTTACCTCTGCCGATCGGCATTCAAGAGATTAATTCTACACTCTAGAGAGTTTAGTCCTCAGATGTTAAAGTTTAAGTGAGTCTGCCGTAGCTTGCGGGGCGGGACGCCATCGCGCAAAAAATTTGCGGCACGGAGGCCCAAACCAGGTATCGGGGAACCGCTAGGCAAATATTTAAATTTGGCAGGAAAGCCTTAAAACGTCGCGATGAAGAGTTCAACTGGCAAATTTTGGAAGCAACCGGCAATTTACATATTGCTGCTGGTAACGGGAGCCGGAGCCGCCATGTTGGGCGATCGTCTGTCGGTTTCTCAATTACGTGCAAATTCTGGCGATTCGGGACAAAGGGCGCTGCAACCTCCATTGCAAGTGCCTGCTAATACTAAGCCTCAAGCGGGGAAAGTCTTGCCGCCTGTTCCCTTGTCGGGCGATGCAGCTAACGTGAATTTTATTGTGGCTGCGGTGGCAAAAGTTGGGCCGGCTGTGGTGCGGATCGATGCTTCGCGTAGGGTGAAACCGGGAAATAAAGGGCCCTCGCCGGAAGATTTTTTTGGCGTAGAACCGAATTCGGGCGGCCGGGGCGGGATCGAACGGGGCACTGGTTCGGGTTTTGTCATCGGGGCCGACGGCGTGATTCTCACTAACGCTCACGTTGTAGAGGGCGCAGATACGGTAAATGTAACTCTCCGGGACGGCCGCGGCTATCAGGGGCGGGTGTTGGGGGCGGATAAGGTGACGGATGTTGCTGTGGTGAAGATTGAGGCGAAGGATGTGCCTGTGGTGCCGATCGGCAATTCTGATAAGCTGCTGTCTGGGGAATGGGCGATCGCGATCGGCAATCCTTTGGGTTTGGACAATTCCGTAACTGCGGGGATTATTAGCGCTACGGGGCGATCGAGCTCTGATGTGGGCGTGCCCGACAAGCGGATCGGTTTTATTCAAACAGACGCTGCAATCAATCCGGGGAATTCCGGCGGCCCGCTGCTGAATGCTTCGGGGGAAGTTATCGGGATGAATACGGCGATTATTCAAGGCGCTCAAGGATTGGGCTTTGCGATTCCGATTCAGGCGGCGCAACAGGTGGCGCAGGAACTGATTTCGACGGGGAAAGTCGAACACGCTTATCTGGGCATTGAAATGGCGACGCTGACTGCGGAGGTGAAGCAGCAAATTAACAGCAATGCTAACAGCAGTCTGCGAGTTACAGTCGATCGCGGTGTGGCGATTGTGAGTGTGGTTCCTAATTCTCCCGCTGCGGCAGCCGGTTTGCGGGCTGGAGATGTGATTCAAAAAATTAACAATCAGCCGATTATTCAGTCGGAAGCTGTTCAGGAATTCGTGCAAAATGCGTCTGTTGGCGGCAATTTGCAAATGGAAATCAACCGCAACGGGCAAATAGTTAATTTGAGCGTGAAACCGGGGAGTTTGCCCGTTCAACAAGTTCGATAATTTTGTTGACGGTTGACTGTTAAATTAACTAACCGTTTGTAGTAAGGACTTTAGTCCTTATTTGTATGGTTTGTAGTAAGGACTTTAGTCCTTATTTGTATACTAAAATAATGATGAGAGGACTCAAGTCCTCACTACAAACAAATTACCAATTACCAATGGCAGAAATATTGCAAATTTCACAATTAGGAAATCCCGTACTGCGCCAACCGTCGCAAGTTGTCGAGAATGTTAAGGACGATCGCATTCAAGAGTTAATCGACAACCTGATCTCTACCGTCCAACACGCGCACGGAGTGGGGATTGCCGCCCCTCAAGCGGCGAGGTGCGATCGGCTGTTCATCGTCGCATCCCGCCCCAACCTGCGGTATCCCCAAGCACCGCACATGGAACCGACAGCGATGATCAATCCCCGGATTTTAGCTGCGTCAACAGAGACAGTCAAAGACTGGGAAGGCTGTTTGAGCATTCCAGGGATTCGGGGGTTGGTACCGAGAAGTAGGGCGATCGAAATTGAATACACCAGCAGAGACGGCCAACTTCACCGACAAGAATTGACAGACTTTGTGGCCCGGATTTTTCAACACGAACACGACCATTTAGATGGCATCGTGTTTTTAGACAGGGTGGAAAGCACCACAGAACTCATGGCAGAGGATGAGTACCAAAAGCAATTTGTCAAGCTCCTCTGATAATTGATATAATTGTTATTGATAATCTCAGAGATTTTGCACATAGGAGGGCGAATGTCAATCAATTTGGATAAAGGCGGGAGAATCAATCTCTCTAAAGAAGCACCGGGACTGAAGAATGCCGGGATCGGTTTGGGATGGGATACCAACGCTACAGACACCGGAGCGGCCTTTGACTTAGATGCTTCCGTGTTTATGCTGGGCGCTGCTGGGCAAATTCCCAGCGAAAAATACTTTGTTTTCTACAACAACAAAGAGTCGCCGGATGGTTCTGTAATACATCTGGGAGATAGCAGAACCGGAGAAGGATTTGGCGATGATGAAACCGTTACAGTCGATTTAACTAAAGTCGATCCGGCGGTACAAGAAATTGTGTTTGTGGTGACAATCCACGAAGCAGAATCGAGAAGGCAAAACTTCGGTCAAGTGCGGAATGCTTTTATCAGGATTTACGACACCACTACTAACACAGAAGTCACGAAATACGATTTGGACGAGGATTTTTCTCGGGAGACTGCGGTGGAGTTTGGCAGACTTTACAAGAAAGATGGCGAGTGGAGGTTCCAAGCTGTCGGACAAGGCTACAATTCAGGCTTGCAGAGCTTTGTAGACAAGTATGCCGGATAAAAGGTCGATCGGGCAAAGTTCAACAAGTAAGCTAACCTAAAACAATAGAATACTCAGCTCCCCGACTTCTTTAAGAAGTCGGGAAGCTGACAGCGATAGCATTTTACATTTTACATTTAATGAGGTGACAAAAAGTGGCGATTAACTTGACAAAAGGACAATCAATTGTTCTCAGCAAAAGCGAATACGACTTATCTCGATTGACAATGGCTTTGGGCTGGGATGTAGCGAAAGCTAAAACAAGTCTTTTCGGCCGCAGCAGCGGTGCAAACTTTGACTTAGATTCCTACGCTCTGCTGCTGGGAGAAAATGGCAAATTAAAGAACTACAAAGAGGATGTAATTTATTACTCTCATTTGGAGTCAAAGGACAAAACAGTTGTTCACTCAGGCGACAATCTCACGGGAGCCGGAGACGGCGACGACGAACAAATATTTGTGAAACTGAGCTCTTTGCCAGCAGAATATCACCAAATTATTTTGGGGGTAAATATTTACGATGGAAAAGAGAGAAAACAGCATTTTGGCCTGGTAGAAAATGCTTACGTGAGGGCTGTAGATGCAGCCGGAAAAGAAATCGCTCGCTATCGCTTGTCAAATGACCCTTCCTATGAAGGAAAATTAAATATGTTGATGGGACAAGTTTATCGAGAAGGCGGGGAGTGGAAATTTAAGGCTTTGGGAAATCCTTTAGCTGCCGATTTGAACGGTGTTGTCGGTTCGTATATGCGGTGAATAAAAAACTTCAATTCTGCTTAAAAGATAATTGATCTTCTAAAGGAGTTGAAGCTTTTCAGGGGTCTCGCTGAACCGCTGCTAAGCCTTGGCGTACTGCAAGAAAAATGTTCTCTGCTAAGTCGGTTTGAGCTTTTTCCTGTTGCCGTTTCCCTCCTTCTGGGCTAGTGGCATATAACGGTGGTAAGCGATTGAGTGCACAGGCGATCGCTTCCTCTGGTTTGATATATTTCACTAAGTTGGGTGGCAACTCTGCTAACTGTCGCATCACTTCCGCTGTTACCAGCGGTTCTAGAACATTACAGTAGCGCTTTCATTCGATCGGGCAATAAATTTGTCATGGGATTTACCTCCTCAAAATAACCTCCAAAGTTATCAGTTAAGTAGGTCGGCGCGAAAAAACCGAACTCTGTTAAAATAAGTAAACACAGAGAATACGTCAACTAAGGTAACTCAATATATGGGCGCTAGATTAAGGGTATTTCTTACTCAAAAGCAAGACAAAACCCTATTATAACTGAGAACTGCCAATGTACCACCAAAAGTGAAAGACCGAGCAGAAGTAGTGAGGTTAAATGCACATGGCTGGTACGTTGAAAAAATAGCTGCTCATTTTAACTGGGTTCCACAAACAGTGAGAGAGGTTTTACATAAATGGTCGCATCTAGGTATGGGAGGGTTTTGGGAATTGCCCGGTCGAGGGGGAAAACCCAACTGGAAAGAGGAAGACATAGAGTTTTTAGTAGAATGCCTCAAAAAAGCATCACGTGCATATAACAGTCTTCAATTAGCACAGAAATTAGAAAAAGAACGTTCGGTTAAATAGAGTGCCGACCGATTAATACCAAATCCGGGTTTGGGGCCCCCGTTATTTTTTAGTCTGCCCAGGACACGAAAGTGTGTATAGACGCGATTTCAATCGCCTCCTTCATAACGGGGATATCTTACCCGGATTTGGTATAAGATGGATACTAAAAAAGGGTTTATTTGGAAATTCGCTTAGAAAAAGTCATAAAGGAAAACAAGACCCCATAGTACGAGAAATGAAGCAATGCGACTTAGATATGTTGCAATTAGAGGCGGCGGCGGGGGAAATCGACTTAAAGTATTTGGATGAATCAGGGTACGAGTGCGTGGAGTGAACCCGGTTACACTTATTACCGAATAGGTGAGCAAAAACGGTTATAACAAACTTTCACGGCGCGGTCGTAGATTAAGTATTGTCGGACTTCTTCAACAGGGAATTAGTTTTGTTTACGGTAAGCGTAATTGGGGGTGTCGATCGAAAAGCTTATATCAAAATGATGGAGCGAGAAGCCCAGGAAGCTGCTGAGATTGGACGAGCCAGAGTCATCGTACAAGACAACGGCCCAATACCTCGATGCCAAGAAGTCCAACAGTTATGGCCGCATTGGGAAAAGCAAGGTTTATACATCTTCTTTTTGCCCAAGTATTGTTCCCAAATGAACCCAATTGAATTAGAGTGGCAACACATTAAAAAAGATGAATTAGCGCTCCGAATGTTTGAGGACGAGTTAGATATTGCCTATGCCGTAATTCATGGAGTAGAAGTTAGAGGAGAAAGAGGAAACTACAGTACACAACGTGTTAAATTTAACTCCAATCCGGCTTGTTAACATTTCGTTACATAAAGGCGATTTTTCCCACCTACTTAGAGAGGACTTCAGTCCGAACGATCGAACCGATATCACTTAGGAATAAGAGTTTTGATTCACTGCTTTAGAGAGGACTGAAGTCCGAACGATCGAATAATGTAATTTCTTCATTTGTAGGAATTTGAGTGAGTTAATAAAGTCTGTTGAATTTTGTCTAACAATTGTGCTGCCGAAAAGGAAGAAGGCAAAATTTTGGCAGATACTTCTTGCAGCAAAAAGTCGATCGCCTCAGATTCGGAATTTACAGCAGACCGATCGTCCCAGACTAAAATGGGCAGTTTTACTGCCATTTGCCGCAGGTTCGATAGCGCTTGCAACATGGCGGCGGATTCTGACGGGGCATCTCGCAAGCACAGCAACACTAAGTCAACGCTTTGATATTGCAACTGCTGCAAAACTTCTGTCCAGCAGGGGGCGATCGCCCCTCGAAATCCTGCGGTTTGGATGTACTGAATCAAAGCTTGAAAGTTGGGAGTAGAAAACTTGGAATGGGGAAGGGGAATCTCGGCTTTTGTCGATGATCGAGCGCCATTTTCCAATTCTCCCGTCGGATTCCCCCCAGCAGTGCGGTGCAAGTCCGGTAAAGTCGAAATGTCAGCAAATAAAATGCTGGGCTTCCAACTCATGCCCGCAGCTACTTGAATCACTTGCCACAACGCAGACGCCCCCAACCCGGTGCATGAGGTTTCACTACCATCGGGACTGCCGGCAGCCAAACAGGGAAATACCGACAATCCTTTGACTTGATTTGCTAGTTGCGTCGTTGCAGGGTCTAAAGTCACTAAGGGCAGAGAACCCAAATTTCGAGACCGACTTAACTGTTCGATAAAAGCTAAGGGGTTTTGCAGTTGACTCGTACTGTCCAAGACGATCGCATCCGGTCGCCAAATTCGCGCCACGAGTTCTGCTTGGTCGAGGTCGTCTGCTTCCAAAACCCGGCAGTAGGTGGGGTTGAGCAGTAAAGCGGAGCCTTGAGAGGAACTGTTTTGCGGGCACAGCCACAAAACAGTTAAAGAACTCCTCACCTTGCTCGTACTGGCATCGGGGCGACCGATCGAGTCTGCCAGCAGCCTCCGCAAAGCGGCTTCTTCCACCGGCAAGCTCAAAAAGCCTTCGGCGCGGTTGACTGAAGCCCGTTCTTTTTCGCCTCTGGTGGCCGTGACGATCGCCGGAATCGATCGGGTATCCGGATCGCTCTTGAGCAGCGTCAGCACGTCCCAACCGGACAGCAGCGGCAGCAGCGGGTTGAGGAAAATCGCTTCGGGACTGAACCTGCGGGCTTTTTCCAGCGCTTCGGTGCCGGAACGGGCGACTATTACTTGGTAGCCCAAACCGGAGAGGACGTTGGTTAAATCTTCGATATATTTGGGAACGGCTTCGACTATTAATACTAAACGAGAGCGAGAATTGGCGATCGGAGTCTGATATTTTGGTTTGAATAATTCTGCCTCGGCTGCTGTATGTGCTGGGGATTCTTCAGAGCTATTTCCCGGAGGATTTGGCGGCAGCAACAAGGTAAATTGAGAGCCTTGGTTTTCTGAGGAAATAAACGAAACGTCTCCGCCGTGGAGACGGGCGAGCCGTTGAGTCAGTACCAGTCCCAGTCCGGTTCCTTGAAAGCGGCGGGTGAGGGGACTTTCTAGCTGTTGGAATTTCTGAAATATCAGGTGCTGTTTGTCGGCGGGGATGCCGATGCCTGTGTCCCAAACTGTGAAGGCGAGCCAACCTTCCCAAACATTTACTTTCAAGCCGATTTGGCCGCCCCTGGGAGTGAATTTTATGGCGTTGGAAAGAAGGTTGACGAGCATTTGGCGCAGCCTCAGTTCGTCGGCAATTAAGTGGCTCAGTCCCGGTTCTATTTCGAGGGTAAATTCGATTTTGGCTCCGGGTTCTCCGTCCGCTGCGGCGCCCGGAGTGCTCGGCCCGGGAGGGGATTTTTCTTCTTGCTGTTGCAGTTGTTTTGCTTGTTCAAAGGCTCTTTTGCAGGTCGCTGCTATTTCGACGGTTTCGGGAATTAGTTCTAGCTGCCCGGTTTCCATTCGGGTCAAGTCTAAAATGTCGTTAACTATTGTCATCAAATGCCTCCCGCTTTGATGGATTAGTTTGGCGTAGCGTGTTTGGCGATCGTTGAGTTCTCCGATCAATTTATCTTTGAGGAGGCTGGACAAACCGAGGACGGCGGTGAGCGGGGTTTTTAGTTCGTGGCTGATGCAGGATAAAAATTCGTCTTTTAGTCTGTTGAGGTGGATTAAATCTGCGTTTTTCGCTGCTAGTTCTTTGGCGACTAAATGTTCTTCGGTGACATCTTGTCCCATTACTAAAATTAGTTTGTCGCAGAGCGGTTGTTTGACAAATTGCCAGATCCGTTCTTGACCTGTTTGTACGGGGCAGTCGCAAATGTAGGTGTCTGGTTTGCCGGCGGTGGGGCACCAAGCTGGAGCGGTTAAGGTTGAGGGGGAGGCGGCGGCGTACAGGGGTAGCGGGCAACTGGTGGCTGCGGTTGAATCACGCGCGGCGAAGCTATCCCGCAGGGAATCGCCCGATCGACTTGCTCCTACTAGGCTCCTGCACTCAGAGGTGACGGCCTCTAAGAGCACCCTCTTGTCTTCGGTTGTTAAATGGCTGGGTTTGTGGGGCGAGTGTTTGCCCAAATTTGCTGCTGGTTCTGGAACAGGTTCTGGGCCTGCTCCCAGCAAAATCCGCCACGCAGCGTTTTGGCTGACTATTTGTCCGGTGGGGGTTTGCAATCTCAGGGGCAGGGGCAGTTTTTCCAGGAGTTGGACTAGGGAGTTGAGGTTTTCTGAGGGTTTCAATCCTGCTTCTAGGAAGCGCACTTGAGAGCCTAGGGCGGTGGCGATGGCTGCTCCTTGGGGTATCAATTCGATTTCTTTAACGGCTGTTGGCTGCGCCCTCAGGCTGCTGTTAAGTGCGGCGAATTGCAGCAGGCTCTGGCACTCTAGCATTCCTAAAAATTGACCGCTGGCATCTGTCAGGGCGATCGGGCTTTTGGATAAGCCGCCGACGGTAAGGCCTGGCTGCTCCGGGGTGTTAACTTCCTCTGTTTGCAGGTATTCCCAGAATTCGCTGAGGCTCAGAGCGGCCGATACTATCTGGATCGGCTCGATCGCGATCCGGCTTTCTGACAAAGGTTGCTGCTCGTCGTTTGTGCGATCGGCCCAAAGGGCCCAAAAGCTCCGGAGGTAAACTAATCCCAGGGGCTGTAGCTGTTCGTTGACTACTGCGACTCGATCGCAGTTGCCCTCACTGAAAATTGACCGCAGCGATGTTAGCGCAGCCGTCGGTAGGCACAGCGGCACTGGGTCGATAAAATTTTTGAGACTGAGGCTGGTGGTTGGCATAACAAACCTGAGAGTCTGCTATCTATAGCAGTAATATTTTTGATACCCTATGTAGCTGCCGATTTATTTATCTTATTTGTTTTATACCAGTTCCTTATCTGGCCCTGGAGCTGCACCGAGAAGAGCGAGTTGGATGCCTGCACCTGATTTGAGGCGACTAGCAATTATTTTAAGGCTTAAGCTTAATTGCAGAAATCAGGTTCAGGGTGCTTGACACAAAAGCCAATCAGTACACTTTGACCATCGCTGTCCTAGAAGCTTATCACTTATTTGGTGGTTAAGATTGGTTACAATAAAGGTTGCAATGATTGTTAAAATGTTAAGTATTTTGTATAAGGAGATATCAACTCTGAGCGATCCAGCAATTTCGGACAACTTGGGCGGTTCACCTAGAGGTTTGCTTCCCCAACTGTCGATCGGTATTTTTGTCCGCTCTGAGGAACTCGCAGGCTCTGCGATCGAGCTTTTGACGGGCGAACGCTATGCTTTAACGCACATTAAGTCGGCAGTGGAGTTTTTCGGATTCCTTAAGCACAATTACCACCTCGATTGTTTGGTTTTTGAGGTAGATGGGGCTCTGCGCGAGCTCCTGGGCAAGCTGCAAGAACGATCGATCTTTTTGCCTGCTGTGATTTTTTCGCCCCAGCCAGGGGAAGATGAAAGGCTAGAAGCACCACATAAAGATGGTTTTGAGGCAGCAGCCAGTACCGCCGACAAGAGTCAAAAGCAAAGTTGTGCTTTTTTTTATCACCCTGCTGAGGTGCAACTGCCAATCGCTCGATCGAGCTCCATAGCTGCCAGTATCGATCGGGCGATCGCACAATTTCTGAAACTTTCAACTCCGCTTCCTGTCAATGACCAATCCGCAAGGGTCGATGCGACGGCCCAATTGACTGCTCAAAGTTTGCTAAGCCGACAGCAGCGGCGACTTGCAGAAAAATTACGGGAGCGATTAGGATACTTAGGTGTGTATTATAAAAGAAATTCCCAAATTTTTTTGCGAAATCTATCTGGGCAAGAGAAGCAAAAGTTTTTGGAGCAACTCAAGTCAAGTTATCGCGACATCGTGTTGCATTATTTTTCTGAAGATACAGCGGTCAACAATCAAATAGATGAATTTGTGAATTTGGCTTTTTTTGCTGACGTTCCCGTGACTCAAATTGTAGAAATTCACATGGAATTGATGGACGAGTTTGCTAAACAGCTAAAATTAGAAGGGCGCAGTGAGGAAATATTGCTCGATTACCGCTTGACTCTGATTGACGCGATCGCTCACCTGTGCGAGATGTACAGGCGATCGATTCCGAAAGAGACATCTCAAGGTACAAGGTAGAAGGTAAAAATCAACCAAAAAGAAAGGAGAAGGCAAACGGCAGGCTCAGCCTGAGGCTGAAATTATTATAAAATAACAAAGAACAGCGGATTCAAGACAAATAACAACTACAACTAACATCTGACAACTAATACTCAACATTTTAAAAAGTTCATGAGTCCTCTGAAGAAAACCTACATTCTAAAGCTGTACGTTGCCGGCAATACTCCGAACTCAGTGCGAGCTTTGAAAACCCTAAAAGACATCCTAGAACAGGAATTTCAAGGAGTATATGCCCTGAAAGTCATAGACGTTCTCAAAAATCCTCAGCTAGCAGAAGAGGACAAAATTTTGGCAACCCCGACGCTGGCGAAAATCCTGCCGCCGCCGGTGCGAAAAATTATTGGCGATTTGTCCGATCGCGAGAAAGTTCTGATAGGATTAGATTTGCTCTATGAAGAACTTCGCGAAGAAGACCTGAATTCATAAGATAATCAGGTGACAGTCAGTCGATTTGAGATTTTCCATTTTTCGATTTGAGATTTTTACTCCGCAGATAAATCTGGGAGCTTGAACAGGAGTCCAAAATTTGGATTTCTGTGCGACTGTCGGAAACTTGTATCCGTTTTTGGGCGGAGTCCTGCCGTCAGCAGTCATTAGTTATTGAGCAAGAGCCCAAACTAAAAGCTGGGTACAAAGACTCATGAGCTGGGGAGAATGAGTGACAACTAAAGAATACTGAGAGTTGACAAAAATCGATATGAATGAAATTAGTCTAACAGTGCAACCAGAAGGATTGGTAACGGCAGGAGTTCAAAAAATCCGCACGATGATTGAGGGTTTCGACGACATCAGTCACGGCGGAATGCCAGTGGGCAGAACCACCCTAGTCAGCGGCACGTCAGGAACGGGAAAAACTTTATTTGCCGTACAATTTATCTATAACGGAATCACCCATTTTGACGAACCTGGAGTGCTCGTAACTTTTGAAGAATCTCCGACAGATATTATTAAAAATGCTTGCAGTTTCGGTTGGGATTTAGCACAGTTGATCGATGACGGGAAGCTATTTATTTTGGACGCTTCCCCCGACCCCGAAGGTCAGGATATCGTGGGAAATTTTGATTTATCTGCCTTGATCGAGCGAATTCAGTACGCCATTCGCAAGTACAAAGCCAAGCGCGTTTCTATAGATTCAGTGACAGCCGTATTTCAGCAGTACGAAGCTGCATCTGTAGTGCGCCGAGAAATCTTTCGCTTAGTTGCGCGCCTCAAACAAGTAGGCGCAACTACAGTTATGACTACCGAACGTGTTGAAGAATACGGCCCGGTGGCCAGGTTTGGAGTGGAAGAATTTGTATCGGATAATGTAGTGATTGTTCGCAACGTTTTGGAAGGGGAACGCCGCCGCCGCACCATCGAAATTTTGAAGTTGCGCGGTACAACTCACATGAAGGGCGAATATCCTTTTACTATGACTAATGACGGAATTAATATTTTCCCCTTGGGGGCGATGCGATTAACTCAAAAGTCTTCTAACGTGCGGGTTTCTTCCGGCGATAAAACTCTCGACGAGATGTGCGGCGGCGGTTTCTTTAAAGACTCGATTATTTTGGCTACGGGTGCGACGGGAACCGGCAAAACCCTGTTGGTAAGCAAGTTCTTGCAGAATGCTTGCATGAACGGCAATCGCGCGCTGCTGTTTGCCTATGAAGAGTCGCGGGCTCAGTTGTTCCGCAATGCTTATTCTTGGGGCATTGATTTTGAGGAAATGGAACAGAAAGGACTGCTGAAGTTGCTGTGCACTTACCCGGAATCTGCCGGTTTGGAAGACCACTTGCAGACGATTAAATCAGAAATTGCGGAGTTCAAACCTTCTCGAATTGCTATAGACTCGCTGTCTGCCTTAGCTAGGGGTGTCAGCAATAATGCTTTCAGGCAATTTGTGATCGGAGTGACAGGTTTTGCGAAGCAGGAAGAAATAACCGGCTTTTTCACGAATACAAGCGACCAGTTCATGGGTTCTAATTCGATTACCGACTCCCATATTTCTACGATTACTGACACCATTATCATGCTTCAGTATGTAGAGATTCGAGGGGAAATGTCGCGGGCCATTAATGTGTTTAAGATGCGCGGTTCGTGGCACGATAAAGGGATTCGGGAATACACGATTACTGAAAGAGGGCCGCAAATTAAAGATTCCTTCCGCGGTTACGAACGGATTATCAGCGGTTCTCCGACTCGGATTGCGATTAATGAGAAGAGTGAGCTATCCCGGATTCTCCAGGGTGTGCAAGGCCAAGACGATGAGGATATTTGAGAGTTAGCAGTGATTGGTCGTTAAAAGTAGGTTGGGTTGAGCTAGGAAACCCAACTTTTTTAATTTGAGGAGTTTGTGAACATTTATAGCAACCGCGACAATTTGTTGGAGGTTCTTAATTGCTGAAATATGAGCTTTTATTGCCTTCTGCATCAGCGCCTTCTGGTATATCAATCCCACTAAATAGGTTGTGGTAAAAATCTAGGGGTAAGCTGTTGTGCCTCTAAATTGTATATTTCAATGACGTATCAAAAATCATAAAATCCTTTCCCCATCGGACTCTCGAACATAACAGAAAATCTTTCGGGCTTAGCAGCTTAGTGCCGCGTCGTGCCTATCCCTACTACCCCTAGATTAGGGGAGCCACGGGGGATTGCCTCTACAAAAATATTATCACTAATTTTATTATCAAAAATCATTATTTATAGCTCGCCACCAGTAGTCGCCTCTCCCTATATCCACAAGATGAAATGAATTTCGATAGCTTGCTCAAAAATGCAGATATTTCCCTATATTACTTTAAGGGTTCTGGCCCAATACCTATATAGCAATCCTCGCATCATTTGTGAATTTATTACTCCCGAGCGAGGGGGTTCGGGGAGGGTTGGGGTGGGGTAAAAAATTTACGACTCCTGCAAGGATTGCTAGAGTTTTTACACAGCAACAATACCTTGGGCCAAATCCAATACCCTGGTAATCGAAAATTGCTTGAATTGTGCTTGGAAAGCCAATACTTGCTGTACGATAAACCTCAGCTCGATTGCAAACAGGTAGCCTTGCTGGTGTTAAAGTTATAGTAGGAGGGTATTCTCCTGAACTAGGTTGGATTCATCGCCATCGATGTATTCCCATCGCCGAAAAAACTGGATTGATTTGGCCATGGGGCAAATTGATTTTAGAGCAAGCTTGTGGGCAATATCAGCAGTGGCTAGCAGCAGGACTAATTCTGCCTAATATCGCGGTGAATCTGTCGGCACGTCAACTCAGCCAATTGACTTTAATCGCTAAGAGCGATCGCATCCTTGAGCGCACCGAGATGAAGCCGAAATATCTAGGGCTAGAGATGACCGAAACGACAATAATGATGCTTAATTTTGACATTACATACAATGTTTTGAGCCAATTATCAAAGCGTAGTATTGGGATTTATGTCGATGATTTTGCGACTGGCTATGCTGCTTTTAACAACCTGAAAAATTTTCCGGTGAAGTCGCTCAAAATTGAGCGCTAATTTGTGCGCGATTTAGCCAGCGATCCGATCGCTCGCGGAATTGCCAAACCCATAGTTGTAATCCCACATGGCTTAAATGTGAGCACAATTGCCGAAGGAATTGAAACCCCAGCGCAATTGCAATAGTTACAAGCGATCGCGTGTGAAATCGGGCAGGGTTATATGTTTAGCCCGCCTGTCAGTGCTGAGGTTGCCACTCAATTAATCCGACATCCTGAATTGTTGTCTACCACTATTTGGGATGAGCAATCCTCATAAAAGCGCGCAAAAGTCTTATAATCAATTTAATGCTCGTGTCGATCAAATGACTCAAACAATTTTACGGCGGAATAATATAAAAGTGTTGGGACAAGGCACCCAGACCATGATGTTTGCTCATGGATTTGGGTGCGATCAAAATATGTGGCGTTTCGTAACAATGGCCTTCGAGAAGGACTACAAAATCATCCTATTTGATTATGTAGGTTCTGGAAAGTCTGATATTAGTGCCTACAGTTATGAACGTTACAGCGACCTCCATGGGTATGTTCAGGATGTCCTCGATATTTGTGAAGAATTGGCGTTGACTGATGTGATTTTTGTCGGTCATTCGGTCAGCAGTATTATCGGCATCCTGTCCTCAATTCAAGCTCCTAATTACTTTAATCGCCTGATTCTCCTAGGGCCTTCACCTTGCTACATCAATGATTTACCAAATTATTACGGAGGGTTTGAGCGCCAAGATATTGAGGATCTCCTCGATATCATGGAGAAAAATTACATGGGTTGGGCAAGCTTTCTGGCGCCAATGGTGATGCAGAATCAGGATCGTCCTGAGTTAAGTGAGGAACTTGAGACAAGTTTTTGCTCCACCGATCCGGTGATTGCAAGTCGCTTTGCCGAGGTAACTTTTTACTCTGACAATCGCAGTGATTTACCCAAGGTATCAGTACCTTCACTGATATTGCAATGCGCTGATGACGTGATTGCTCCCACCGAGGTAGGGCATTACCTTCAGCGCCACCTACCTAAAAGTACGCTACGGCTGATGAAAGCTACGGGACATTGCCCGCACCTGAGTCATCCACAAGAGACGATCGAGATGATTAAGGAGTATTTGAGTGTACCTCATACTACCTGATTTGTATGGCAAACATGACCTACCAGATAGACGAGCTACTCAACACGTCACCCTGTGGATTCCTCTCGTTTGCTGACGATGGTACGATCATAATGGTCAACGCCACATTACTGCAATTACTCGGATACGAAACCGATGAACTGCGGGAACGGAAAATGGACTCCATTCTGCCAATGGCCAGCCGGATTTTTTTTCAAACCCATTTCTTCCCCCTGTTGAAGCTCGACGGTAAAGTAGAGGAAATTTACTTCTCATTAAGGTCAAAGCAGGGTAGTGATATACCTATGCTGATCAACGCTGTGCGTCGGAATCAGGGAGGAAACTTCGTCAACAATTGCATCTTGCTCTGTATCCGCCAGCGTATCCTGTACGAAGGTGAAATTCTTAAAGCAAAAAAAGCAGCAGAGGCAGCTATTCTCGCCCAAAAGCAAGCGGAAATTGCCCTGCGGAAACAGTACGACAAGGCGATATTACTTCAAGAAATTACTCAACACATCCGTCAATCTCTTGATTTGTCTACAATTTTTGAGATTGCTTCGCAGGAGATTCGCCTGTTTCTTGATGCCGAGCGCGTCGGCATATTTAAGTTCGATGCTGACAGTAAATTTGGATATGGTGAGTTGGTTTCAGAATCCGTAGGCGAAGGATGTAAATTGGTAAGCAGAAATCAATTTAACGACCCGTGTGCTGGTGAACAAGATCCTGATTCATATCAAGAAGGGAGAATGCAGGTAGTTGAAGATATGAATAAGATTGACCTTCAACACTGTTACCGCGCTCTTTGGAAACAATTTCCGGTTCGGGCTAATTTAGTTGCGCCGTTGCTCAATGGACAAGATTTGTGGGGGCTGTTATGTATTCATCAATGTTCGGCTCCTCGGCAATGGGAAGAATTTGAAGTTGACCTTGTTAAACAGATTGCTAATCAGTTAGCGATCGCCATTAAACAAGCGGATATTTTTCAGAAGTTGCAGAAGGAATTGGCAGAAAGGCAGCAGGCCCAAGCGCGAATGAGAGAAATTAATCAACAACTTGCACTCTCTAACGAAGAACTAGCCCGCGCTACTCACCTCTTAGAACAAGTGGTCAATATTGATGGGTTGACTCAAATTGCTAATCGCCGCTGTTTTAATGACCGCTTAGACCATGAATGGCAGCGGCTATACCGGGAACAAAAACCTATTTCTCTTTTGTTGTTTGATGTGGATTATTTCAAACGTTATAATGATTGCTACGGTCATCAAATGGGGGATGATTGTCTGTTCAAACTTGCTCAGACTGTGCAAGAGGTGGTGTACCGTCCGGCGGATTTGGTGGCGCGTTACGGCGGAGAAGAATTTGGCATCATTTTGCCGAATACTGATCTTGAAGGAGCGATGTCGGTGGCCCAACGGATCCACGCTGCTATTCAAGCTTTACATATTCCTCACAAAACCTCTGATGTGAGCGATGTAGTTACTATTAGTATGGGTATCGCCAACTTGATTCCGATGTCGGAACTATCATCGGCTGACTTGATTGCGATCGCCGATCGTTCACTGTACCGTGCCAAGCAACAGGGGCGCAATCAGTCCGCGATATGCGAGTACAGTGGCGATTCGATTTTTGACACTGACGCTTAAATCACCATAATTGAGACACCCGGGACAAAAATTTGTCTCGGGTGTCTCAAAGTAAGTCATTTTATAAATTTAAATGAGTACGGAGCGATTTGCCAACTCAGCTCCGACCGTCGCAGAATTTCCAGAGCCAGGCGACTTGCTCAACCAGTTGAAAGCCAGACGTAAAAAGTCCGGGGCAAATTTGGCAGATATGGAGGTGGTTTTGGAGATACTTGGAACAGATGAGAGCGAAATTTGAGCGGAAAATAGGACTATCGGTAATACAATTAACCTGAAACCCTTACTCCACAAAAGACATATAAAATGAGCACGGAGGGATTTGAACCCCCGACCCTCAGGACCGGAACCTGATGCTCTATCCACTGAGCTACGTGCCCTCGACTGTTTACAGTATAACACGTCTTGCGGAAAATGGCTAGTAAATGCTAGCAAATTCGATCGCCAGTCTCCAAATCCCTTGACCGATGCGGGTTCTACTCGCCCGCGCGAGCGTGTATCAGGCAGTTCTCGCAGCCTGAGACTGCAAATTTTGAGGATAATCGTCAAAATAAGACGACAATAGGTAAAATAATAGACTTTGATCTAACAAAGATTAGGTTCACATTCGATCGGGGTTAAGCGCCTACAGTTGCTAATATGGCGCGCATCAAGTCCCTCCAGCTAGTCGGGAGTAGATGGCACTGCTGTTAAGACGAGCGGGAGCAAGGACGGTTCTAGACAAAGTTCACCAAACCTCTGAATCTTATGGTTTCTAAAATTTTAGATAAATTACCGCTGCGAACAGTTCTCATAGTTCCATTTGTACTGCAAATCGTGGGAGCCGTGGGACTCGTAGGATATCTGTCTTTTAGAAACGGACAAAAAGCAGTTAATAACCTTGCCAGTCAGTTAATGAGCGAGGTGAGTTTGCGTGTCGAGCAAAACCTGCAAGTTTACCTAACAACTCCCCATCTAATCAATCAAAGCAAGCTGGATGTTGTCAAGCTCGGGTTGTTAAAGATGGAAAATTTATCACCTTGGGAGAAATATCTTTGGCGGCAAGTACAATTATATCCTTATATCAATTTTACATCTATTGGCAACGAGAACGGAGATTATAGATCCGGAGAACAACTGTCTAACGGCTCCCGAACGATGAATGCGATCGAGAAATCAACTGGGTTCAATTTTTATTCTTATAATACCAACGATCGAGGCGAGCGCACTACAGTTGTAACCGTTGTCAAAAGCTTTGATAATCGGCAACATCCTGCGTACAAAGCGGCAGTAAAAGCAGGCAAACCCACTTGGAGTTCGGTTTTCGTTTCTTTACTAGAACCGACATTAATCATGACCGCTATCCAACCGGTATACAGCGATAAAAATCAGCTAGAAGGAGTATTAGTTGCTGCCTTGCGTCTCGACCATCTTGGGAATTTTCTCAACAATCTCAAAGTGGGAAAATCCGGTCAAACATTTATTATAGATCGCCAGGGTAATTTGTTGGCAACTTCTACCACCGAAAAACCGTTTCGCACTCGTGGCAATGAACAACAATTGTTTAAAGTGGCAGAAAGCAGCAACCCTTTTACTCAAGCCACCGCCAAATATTTGACGGCAAAATTTGACAAATTCAACCAAATTAAAAAGTCTCAGCTATTGAACTTTGAAATAAAGGGCAAGCGACAATTTTTAAAAGTCCTGCCCTTCCAAGATGGCAAAGGTTTAGACTGGCTGATTGTGGTAGTTGTTCCCGAAGCAGATTTCACCGAAGAAATCGATGCCAATACCCGCACGACGATTTTGCTTTGTTTGGCAGCTTTAGGAGTAGCAGTTGCGATCGGCATTCTGACTTCTAGGTGGGTGACAAATCCTATTTTGCGGTTAAATACAGCAGCCAAAAATATTGCTAAAGGTGAATGGGACACCACAGTAGAAAGCGAACGCTCTGACGAATTGGGGGAATTAGCCAAGTCATTTAACAGCATGGCTCAACAACTGCAACAATCTTTTGAAACTTTAGAACAGCGAGTGCAAGAGCGGACTGCCGAATTGGCTGTAGCTAAGGACAAAGCGGAAGTAGCGAATCAAGCTAAAAGCACCTTTCTGGCGAACATGAGTCACGAATTGCGATCGCCTCTCAATGCAATTCTCGGCTTTTCCCAACTGATGACTCGCAGCCAAACTCTATCCCCAGAACATCAAGAAAATCTTAGCATAATTAGCAGCAGCGGAGAGCACCTGCTCACCCTGATTAATAACGTGCTCGATTTATCTAAAATTGAATCGGGGCGCACCACCCTCAATCCGAAAAAATTCGACCTCTATCGCCTGCTACACGACTTGGACGATATGTTTCAACTCAAAGCAGATGACAAGCACTTGCAGTTAGTTTTCGAGCGCAGTCCAGACCTGCCGCAATACGTAGAAACTGACGAGTTAAAGTTGCGGCAAATATTAATTAATCTGCTCAATAACGCTCTGAAATTTACCGAGTTTGGCGGTGTTTATGTCAGAGTTAGCAAGCAGTCAGAAGTAGAAAAAGAAGAGCGATTAGAACACTCAAAAAATCAACCAAGATCGGCAATTAATAATAAGGATCTTAAAATCTCCCAATTAACTCAGTCGGAAAACGCCAGTTATGCAACCCAAAATGACGATTCAGCTTCGGGTTGTTCCTTCTTGCTCCATTTTGAAGTCGAAGATACTGGCCCAGGTATTGCTGCTAATGAATTAGACAATCTTTTTGAAGCTTTCGTGCAGACCCAGACAGGCAAAGATTCGCAAGAAGGTACCGGCTTGGGATTGCCAATCAGCCGCAAATTTGTAGAATTAATGGGCGGCGAAATGAGCGTTGGTTCTGCTGTCGGGAACGGGACTAATTTTAAGTTTGACATTCAAGTTATTGCCGTCGGTGCGGCTGATATTGAAAGCCCAAAACCGACTCGAAATGTGATTGCACTCGAACCCAACCAACACCCATATCGAATTTTGATAGTAGACGATAAACCGCTGAACCGCCAACTCTTAATTAAAATCCTCAATCCTCTGGGTTTTGAACTGAAAGAAGCTACTAACGGTCAAGAAGCTATTGAGATTTGGGACAGTTGGGAACCGCATTTAATTTGGATGGACATGAGAATGCCCGTGATGGACGGCTACGAAGCAACGCAATACATTAAAGGCACTATTAAAGGTCAAGCTACTGCTATTGTTGCGCTGACTGCGAGCGTTTTAGAGGAAGAACGGGCAGTTATTTTGTCGGCGGGATGCGATGCTTTTATGCGGAAACCTTTCCGGGAAGCCGATATTTTCGATGCTATGCACAAACATATCGGAGTGCGCTATATTTATGAAGATCCGGGTCAAGCTAATTTATCGGCATTCCAAGAGCGCGATCGCGAAATGACTGCGACTGACTTCGTTAAATTACCTCAGTCGCTGGTAGCTGATTTAAAGCTGGCGATACTGAATGCAGATATGGATTTAATTGATAGCTCGATCCAGCAAATTCGATTAAAGGATGCAGTAACTGCAGGTGCGATCGCGAATTGTATAGAAAATTTCGAGTACGACAAAGTTTTAAAGTTAATCTCTCAAGCAAGATCACATGAATAACGACCTTCCTAGCACCGCTCGCGGTAATATTTTAGTAGTTGACGACACCCCAGCTAATTTGCGGCTGCTAGCCGGAATTTTGAACGGCAAGGGCTACAAAGTCCGCCCCGTACCGAGCGGCGAGTTAGCGCTTTCGGCGGCAAAAGGTATGCCTCCCGATTTGATTTTGCTGGATATTATGATGCCCGAAATGAACGGGTATGAAGTTTGCGAAAAAATCAAAGCTGACGAACGCACTCGCGACATTCCGGTGATTTTTATTAGCGCGATAAATGACGTGCTAGATAAGGTCAAAGCCTTTGCTGTGGGCGGGGTAGATTATATTACTAAACCATTTCAAGTGGAAGAGGTTTTAGTTAGGGTAGAAACGCATTTAGCCATGTGCCAGTTGCAAAAAAAAATCCAACAGAAAAACGAGGAACTGACAGTGGCTTTAGACCAACTGCAAGCAACTCAAAATCAATTAGTTCAATCGGAAAAACTTGCCGCTTTAGGGCAACTGATTGCGGGCATTGCTCACGAAATTAATACGCCGCTGGGGGCGATTCGATCGTCTATCGGCAATATTACCAGCTTTTTGGATAACAATCTCGAAAGTTTGCCCGTTTTTTTTAAAGAACTTTCAGCCGAACGCCAGCACGATTTCTTGAGTTTGATGTACAGTTCCAGCCAACAAACTTACTCTTTATCTACGCGAGAAAAACGGGAAGTAAAAAAAGGTCTGAAGCAGCAACTAGAGTCGGAAGGGATTGACAATGCTGACAGCCTTGCTAGCATTTTAGTCAATATCGGATTGCAGGGAAACTTGCAAGAATTCTTGCCGTTGCTCAAAGACCATGATAGCGAAAATATTATCAAAACCGCCTACGAATTTGCTAGCATTCACAGAAGCGCCCGAACCATCGCTACCGCTACAGAACGCGCTGCAAAAGTCGTCTTTGCCCTGAAAAATTATGCGCGTTACGATGTAAATGGGGAAAAAGTACAGGTGAATATTACCGATGGAATTGAAACTGTATTAACTCTTTATCAGAACCAGCTAAAGCAGGGTGTGGAAATCGTCAGAAACTATCAATATCAATTGCCTGCGGTACTGTGTTATCCCGACGAACTCAATCAAGTTTGGACAAATTTAATTCACAATGCCTTACAAGCGATGGACAATCAAGGAACTTTAACAGTTGACGCCCAGCAGCAAGATACCAGCGTTGTCGTAAAAATTACCGACAGCGGTAAGGGGATTCCACCGGAGATTTTGCCGAAAATTTTTGAGCCGTTTTTTACTACCAAACCAGCGGGAGAAGGCAGCGGGTTAGGATTGGATATTGTCAAAAAAATAATTGAAAAACATCAGGGTAAAATTGATGTGGAGTCGGTGCCAGGTAAAACTGCATTTACAGTGTCTTTGCCGATTAATTTAATTGAGTAGGTAAAGCGCCCCAGACTTCAGTCTGGGGCTAAAAATTTGCAGTCTACGCGCGCGGAATGTAGAATTTGGAAACGGTGTGCTTACCCATCCGGGTTCACCCTGCCAGACTAAAGGAGGAAACTAGCGATGTCTAAACCAGCAATTTTGTGTGTTGACGATGAAGTAGCGGTGTTGGAAAGTCTGGAAATTGAACTGCAACAGGCATTTAACGGTAAATATCTTTGCGAATTTGCTGAAAGTGCTGCTGAAGCACTGGAGATTATTGAAGAGCTGTGTGAAGCTGAGGTTAACATTCTAGTGATTGTCTCTGATTGGTTGATGCCCGGAATGAAAGGAGATGAGTTGCTGATTACAATTCATCAGAAATATCCGCAAATTGTGACAGTGATGCTGACGGGCCAAGCAGACAAGGAAGCAATCGAACGAACAAAAACTCAAGCCAATCTTCATGCTTTTATACAAAAACCTTGGAAAAATCAAGAATTAATTGAAGCGATTAAGTCTGGTCTAGCAAAGTTATGAAAAAACCAGTCATTATTTGTGTCGATGATGAGCTGACTATACTCGATAGTCTGGAAATAGACTTGCTAAAAGCCTTTGAAGATAAATATTTAATTGAAACTGCCCAAAGCGGCGAAGAAGCTTTAGAGCTCCTGTCTGAACTTTTAGCACAAGAGTATGAAGTTCCTTTGGTTATTTCCGATCATATCATGCCGAATATGAAAGGAGACGAGCTATTAAGGAGCGTTCATGCTATCTCGCCGAAATCTCTCAAGATTATGCTGACCGGGCAGGCAGATTTGGAGGCGGTAGCCAATGCTATTAACTATGCTAAATTGTACCGATACATACCTAAACCTTGGCAATCAGATGATTTAAAATTAACTGTTACTGAGGCTATCTACCGATATTTTCAAGACAAACAATTAGCTGAAAAACAAATAGAACTTCAGGAGATGAATCAGGAGTTGGCAAGATTAAATCGCAAGCAGGCGATGCTGATTGCCAAACTCCACGAAAACGAAAGTCGGTTGACGCAATACTTGGAAGCTATGCCGTTGGGCGTGTGCGTGCTGGATGCGAACGGTCAATCTTTTTACGCCAATCAGAAGGCGCGGGAGGTATTTGGCAAAGGCACTGTGCCGCATATTAATGCGGAGCAGAAAGCAGCAATTTATCAATTCTATAAAGCGGGAACTAATCAGAGATGTCCGGTGGAAGAATTGCCAATTATGCAGGCGCTGCGGGGCGAAAGTGTGCGGACTGAGGGTGTAGAAATTCGGACTGGCAACAAGGTTATTCCGGTGGAAAGTTGGGCGACTCCTATTTATGATTCTCTCGGCGATATTTGCTACGGGATTATTGCTTTTACTGATATTACGGAACGCAAGCAAGCTGAAGCAGCGCTGGTGCAAGCTGAGGAGAAGTATCGCCGGATATTTGAAAATGCTCTTGAAGGTATTTTTCAGACTGCACCTGATGGAATGTTGATCAGCGCTAATCCTGCTCTCGCTCAAATCTACGGCTATGATTCCGCTGAAGAATTGATGGCAAGTGTTAATGATATTCAGCGGCAATTGTACGTGCAACCAAACCGCCGTCAAGAGTTTTTTGCGCTGATGGAACAGTACGGTACTGTGTCTGAGTTTGAGTCGGAAGTTTACCGCAAAGATGGCAGTATTATCTGGATTTCTGAGGACGCGCGGACTGTTTTTGATGCTAGCGGTGAAGTGCTTTACTATCAGGGTTTTGCTGAGGATATTACTTTGCGAAGACTGGTAGATGTGGAACGCCTTAAGTTTACGAATGATTTGGAAAAAGCTTTGATAGCTGAAGAAAAGTTAAATGAAGCGCTGTCTGAGAGCGAAAATCGCCTGACTCAATTGCTGGAAGCGGTGCCGGTGGGTATATTTGTGGTAGATGGTATCGGGAAACCTTGCTACATGAATTCTTGGGCTGAAAAAATATTTGGCAAAGGCTTGGTTTCTGATGTTACTCTTAACAATTTGCCGGAAGTTTATGAAACTTACTGCGCCGGAACGAATGAGCTGTATCCGGGCGAAATGCAACCGATTGTGCGGGCGCTGGGGGGAGAAGTGGTGCACGCTGATGATGCGGAAATTCACCGCCCGGAGAGGATTGTGCCGATCGAGGTTTGGGCGACTCCAATCTACGACGAACGGAAAAACATTGTTTATGCGATCGCGGTTTTTCAAGATATCACAGAGCGTCAAGAGCTAGAAACCGAGCGCCGCCAATTCACAGACGAGCTGGAAAAAGCTTTAGCAGCGGAAGAAAAATTAACAGATGCTTACGGGCGATTTGTGCCGCACGAATTTCTCCACTTTCTGGGATATGAAAGTATTCTGGAAGTAAAATTAGGCGATCAGGTACAGAAAGAAATGTCGGTGCTGTTTTCAGATATTCGCGATTTTACTGCTCTTTCTGAACAGATGAATCCCCAAGAAAATTTTCAATTTATTAATGCTTATTTGTCGCGGATGGAACCGGCAATTACTGACAATTTTGGGTTTATTGATAAATACATTGGTGATGCGATTATGGCGCTGTTTAATGGCAGTGCGGACGATGCTGTGAAAGCTGGAATTGCGATGCTAGAACAGCTTAACGATTATAATATCAGCCGCAGTCGGCCCGATCGCCCGCCGCTGCAAATTGGCATTGGCATCAATACGGGTTCTTTGATGTTAGGCACGGTTGGCGGCCAAAGTCGCATGGATAGTACGGTGATTAGCGATGCGGTAAATTTAGCCTCCCGCGTGGAAAGTTTGACGAAAGAGTATGGAGTTTCGATGTTAATTACTCACAATACTTTTGTACAGTTGAATGATGTTTATGATTTTAGGTTGATCGATCGCGTCACAGTGAAAGGCAAATCGCGCATGGTAACGGTTTATGAAGTATTTACGGCAGATCCGCCCCAGTTGCGACAGAAAAAGTTAGAGACAAAAACAATGTTTGAGCAAGCTTTGGTATTCTACAATAGTGCCAGGTTTGTCGAAGCGACAAGATTGTTTTCGGCGTGCCTGCAAGTCAACCCCGGGGATAAGGTAGCTCAAATTTATATGCAGCGATGTGTAAGACGGGCGATCGCTCCTGCATAATAGAAGAAGGAAGAAGGAAGAAGGAAGAAGGAAGAAGGAAGAAGGAAGAAGTCATCAGTCATCAGGAAGAGGGAAGAAGAAGGATTTAGTTATCGTCGGGAGATAACGAAGAAGCAATCGATCGCATGGGGAAAGTGCAATGCCAGAAAGTCCTAAACATCGGGCGCGGTTGCTATATTGTTTAGATGGGCAGGGAAACGGAAACTATTGTTTCTTGCTGCGGCAAACTTTCTATTTTAAATTGTCCTCCGTGCAATTCTGCGAGGCGTTGGACGATGGCCAGGCCCAATCCCAAACCTGCTTGTTGGTAAAGTTTGCGATCGAACTGCCTGTAAGCTTCTAGCTGTGCAATCTGATCGGGAGTCATGCCGCGGCCTTGGTCTTTGACAGACAGAATAAAAGTCTGATTTTCCACGAAAGTGCTGAATAAAATCGGTGTTCCTTCTAAAGAAAATTTAAAGGCATTGTCCAGCAGTTCCTCAACAATTTTTGTGAGTCTCATTGAATCAATAGCCACAGACGCATCCTGCAAGTTTAATTGTAAATCGTCTGTTCTATTCACCTGTTTCGCTTGCTGACGCGCTTTTTCGCTCAACAAAGATTTTACGCAGCTAAATTCGCTGTTGCGCATCTCAAGAAGCAGTTCGGGATTTGTGGCTGCCATCTCCAGTTCTGCATAGAGCAAAAAGTTCTGAATCAGCCGATACAAGCGATGACCGGAAGTGTTTATTTGACCGATCATATCTAATATATCTGATTCTTCCAAAACGTGATATTCTGATAAAATTAGCTCCGAAAAACCCAGAATGGCATTCAAAGGAGTCCGCAATTCGTGGGGGATCGACATACTAATATTAGTGCGCAATTCGTCTAGCTTTTTTTGCGATTGCCTGCTAATTGTTTTCTGTTTTTCAAGTCTAATAGCAATTGCTTTGAGCAGTTCTTGCGGCGTACAAGGCTTAGTAATGTAATCGTCTGCTCCTAGTTCCATGCCCGTGCGAATGTCACTTTTATCGGCTTTTGCTGTGAGGAAAATAAACGGAATTGTGGCAGTTAAGGGTTCGGAACGCAAAGCTTTTAGGACGCCGTGACCGTCCACTTCTGGCATCATCATGTCGCACAAAATTAAATCGGGGATTTGTGCGATCGCCAGTTTGATGCCGACTTTGCCGTTAATCGCTCCAATTCCTTCAAAATTCTCGGCTTCCAGCAACTCTAAAATATTTTCTCTAATCGATTCTTCGTCTTCTATTACCAAAATCTTAGCCACGGTGATTGCTCCTTTTAGTTATTAGTTGGGTGAAAAATCTGTCTTTTTACACTTGACACTCTTCTTTTTTTATGCACTTAATTGCTCCTTAAGCGGCGGATGTTTATAGTGGATAATTGAGTTGTTAAGCTGTGCATTTAAATTGTATATTTTAATTCCCTATTAAAACTCGTCAACTCCTCTCCCCCTCTCCCTCTCTCCCCCTCTCCCTCTCTCCCCCTCTCCCCCGATCCCCATCGGGCCCTTCTCCTCCGCGCCGCAGCTTATGGGCTAGCGCAAATTAAAGGTAAGGTAATAGTGAAAGTTGTGCCTTTTCCTTCTTGAGAGTCGATCGCCAGTTTGCCGCCGTGCAGTTCCACAGCCCGTTTCACAATTGCTAAACCGAGACCAGTTCCCGAAATATTGCCGACATTTGTCGCTCGGTAAAAAGTTTCTAATATCCGCTCTAAATCGGCTTGGGGAATCCCGATACCCCGGTCTTGAACTTGGAAAACAGCTTCTCGGTTTTGACAGTTGAGCTGCAAGGAAACTGTACTGCCGGCGGGGGAATATTTGAGGGCATTTGAGAGGACGTTTCCCAACATTTGCCGCAACAGTTTTTCATCCATTTGAGCGTCGCAGTTGCCGCCTTCATGTTGAAAGGCGATCGGGTGTTGGTTGCTGTCGTTGAGCTGCTGTTCTTCTACCAGTTGACGGCAAAATTTTTCGAGGTTTAAGGAAACGGGTTGAAACGGTAAGGTATTTGCTTCTATTTTGCCAATTACGAGGATATCTTCTAATAACTCTGTCATGCGTTTGATGGCTAATTGAATCCGCACAAAATGAGTTGATTTTTTTTCTTCGGACCACTGAGCACTGTAATCTTGCAGCAATCCAGCCGAAAATTGGATGGTTGTCAAGGGGGTGCGGAACTCGTGGGAAACCATTGTGACAAATTTAGCTCGCAGTTCTGAAAGTTCTTTTTCTCGTGCGAGTGCTTTGAGAGTTTCGGCTTCGGCGCGTTTGCGATCGCTAATGTCGCGGGCTTCAGCAATCAGCAGCAAAACTTGTCCAGTCTCATTTTTAACAGGTTTCAGTGAGAAATCAACTGTCACAATTTGGCCGAAGCGGCCTAACAAGTCGATTTCGCTGCGGAAAAACTCGCCGCGGCTGGCTTTGGCGATCGCGAATTGCAATTGTTCGGAAAAATTTCGGGACTGAGGCCAAATCGCCATTTGCCAAATCGGGCGACCGACTATATCCTCCGATCGCAATCCTGCAAAATCCAGGGCTGTCTCGTTCACTTCCAGCACGACTCCTTCGGGAGTCAGCAGCTTGGTGAGTTGAAACGAAGAGTCAAAAATCGCCCGAAAACGCCGCTCGCTTTCCCGCAGCATTTGAAATGTTTGGGATCGTTCGATCGCGTAGCGGATCGTCCGCACTAATAATGCAGTAGTAATGTGACCTTTAACAATGTAATCTTGAGCTCCCAACCGAACTGATTCCAGGGCGATCGCCTCATCATCCAAGCCGGTCATTACCACCATTGCTGTATCGGGGGCAACTTCTCGCAGGCGAGTTAGGGTTTCCAAACCGCGGCTGTCGGGCAAAGAAAGGTCGAGCAAAACTACATCAAAGGGTTGTTTGCACAGTTGTGCGATCGCCTCGTGCAGGAACTCAACAGACACCAGTTCCCACTGGACGCCCGCAGATACTTCTAACAGTTCTGCAAGCAAATCAGCATCAGCGGGATTGTCTTCTACTAACAGAATCTTAATCCACATAGCTTAGAGGTTTTTGACTGTAACATTTTCAGTATCAATCTCAGCTTAAACTTTTTTGCTTTCCCGTGCCAAATTTAACTTGACAATTATTATTTTGGGAACAGTCAGTCGATTTGAGATTTTCCATTTTTCGATTTTAGATTTACTTGCAGCGCCGTGAATCTCGGAGCTTGGACAGGAGTCTAAAATTTGGGGCTGGTGGCGGCTCGTGTCGGGGGCTGGTATCCGTTTTTGGGAGCTTTCACCACCGCCCGCCAAAAATATTCAATCAATTAATAATTTACAGGAAGTTGGACGACTGCAAGCCAGAATTCCTCAATTAACCTGACTACTTTAGTAAATTCTACAAAGTCTACAGGCTTGGTTATGTAACAGTTGGCATGGAGCGAGTAGGACTTGACAATATCCTCGGGAGCTGCTGAAGTGCTGAGAATCACTACAGGAATTAATTTTAACTTCTGGTCATTTTTAATTTCTTCTAGCACTTCAACACCGCTTTTTTTCGGCAAGTTCAAATCGAGCAAAATCAAATCGGGACGGGGTACGCCCAGATAGGGTGCTTTTTTGCGTAAAAACTTGATTGCTTCGACTCCATCCTCCACAAAATGCAAGTTATTCAATATTTTACCCTGACCGAGGGCTTCTATTGCCAAATCGGCATCGCTGGGAGAATCCTCAATCAGCAGAATTTCTACGGGTCTAACAGTGCTTCGATCGCTCATAACCGACGTATCCTTTTGATTATAGGAAAAAAATTGAAGTTGGAGCCTTCAGCTACTAATTATAGGAATAGTGAAGTAAAAAGTCGCTCCTTTTCCCTCCTGAGATTCCACCCAGATGCGCCCGCCGTGGCGTTCCACAATGCGCTTGCACATCGCCAAACCTATGCCAGTACCGGAATATTGGCGGCGTCCGTGCAGGCGCCCAAAAATGATAAAAATGCGATCGGCATACTCGGGAGCGATGCCAATGCCGTTATCGCGGACGGACAACACCCATTCGCTCTCTTGCCTGCGGGCAGCAATATGAATGAACGGGATATCTTGGCGGCAAAATTTGATGCCGTTGGCGATCAAATTTTGGAATAATTGCACCAGTTGAGATTCATCTGCCATCACGGTTGGCATCGCGTCGCAGGTGATGACAGCTTTTGTTTCGGCGATCGCAATTTGCAAATTGCACAAACTTTGCTGCACTGCTGCGTTGCAGTCGGCTGGCTCAAACTCCTGGCCCCTCGTTCCCAGTCGCGAATACGCCAACAAATCGTTAATTAACTGCTGCATTCTGGTGGCGCCATCGACAATATAATTAATATACTTATCGGCGCGATCGTCCAAATTTCCTTGATAGCGCTGGGCCAGCAATTGAGTGTAACTCGTAACTGCTCGGAGCGGTTCTTGCAAATCGTGGGAAGCCACATAAGCAAATTGTTCTAATTCCTCGTTAGAACGCTTCAAATCTTCTGTAAGTTGCAGCATTTGCTGCTCTGCTTCTTTGCGGTCTGTAATGTTGTAAACCAAGGCACAACAAGACACCATATTCCCCAGCTCTTCGTCGAATACTGGACTGACAGAAATATAAGTCCAAACATCTTGACCGTCCTTGCTTTTTAGTTTAAATTCCTTTTGTTGGGAAAGCCGCCGCAAGCGCCGATCGACATTATCCTGTGTTGGCAGTTTTTCCCCTGCATCCATGAAATAAAAAAGCGACCGCCCGAACATTTCTAATTCACTATAGCCGAGCATTCGCGCCATTGCGTGGTTGACGTAAGTCGTGAGGGCATTGCTGTCAATTACCCAAATACCTTCTTCTGCTAATTCAACTATTTGCCTGTACTTAAATTCGCTTTCCTGCAAAGCCGTTTCAGTTAGTTTGCGCTCGGTGATATCTTTCATAAAACAGTGGTGGCCGTTAAATATCCCTTGGGCATCGCAAGCTTTTACCATCGTTATTTGCTTGTAAAAAAACGAGCCATTTTTCCGCACGCCTCTAGCTTCTACTTCTACTTGGCCAGAAATTAGCATTTCCTGATAAGCACAGATCAGCATCTCAACATCGCCCGGATGTACGGTGAGCGGCCATTCCATGCCGACCATTTCTTCCGGTTCGTAACCGCAGGTATGAGCGTAAGCTCGGTTAACATTAACGTAGCGTCCCTCAATGTCCAGTCGCGAAATGCCTTCCACGGCATTTTGCAGGGCAATGGTGAGGTCGCGCAAATCTTTTTCAGCTTGTTTGCGATCGCTAATATCCTGACCGACACCCAAAAAACCGTTAATATTTCCGTTGCTGTCAAATAAAGCAGTCACCGACAGCAGTACCGGAAACCGCGAACCATCTTTGCGAATGTAAGTCCATTCATTTTCATCAGCGATTCCCCGGCACGGCAAGGCAACAAAAACCTCAAATCCCGGCTCTATTTTTACTCCCAATTCTTGAGAAAGAACTTCAGCTCTTTTAGCGATTTCCAGAGGCTCGTGAATTATTGCTAGCGTGACTTTCCCCACCACTTCTTGGGGGGAATAACCTAAAAGTTGCTCTGCGGCCCGATTAAAGGTTTTAATTGTACCGTCGGGTTCTGTAGAAATAATTGTGTATTTAGCGCTGTTAAGAATTGCATTTTGCAGTTGCGTCAATTCCAACAAAGCGAGCGCAATCTTTTCTCGGTAGGCTATTTCTTGTTGCAATTTGTGGTTAGAAATTTCAATTTGAGCAGTGCGCTTAGCAACTCGACGCTCCAGAGTTTCATTGAGCCGTCGATTTTCCTCTTCGACCTGCTTGCGTTCTGTAATATCAGTAATAGTACCCACATAACTTTTAATCTCGCCATTTTCTCCGATTTGACCGACAGCTTGACCGACTACCCACCTCACCTGAGCGTTATCAATATCTTGAAAACGGTACTCAGATTTAAACGGCAACTTCTCCTGCGTAGCGCGAGCCCATTGGGCAAAAACGCGCTGGCGGTCGTCAGCATGAATGCTTTGCACCCAGCCTTTGCCCAAAGCTTCGTCGCAGGTAATTCCCGCAATTTCACACCAGCGTTCGTTGACGTACAAACAGTCTCCTGAAGCGTCAGTATAAAATATTCCGACAGGCGAAACTTCAGTTAAAGTTTGATAGCGAGCGTCAATTTCTCGACGTTCGGCGATTTCTTTTTGGAGTATGCGATCGATCATCCCTAATTGAGTTGGACTGAGGAGAGTTAATGCTTGGGGAACTAAAGGAATTAATGCAAAAGCGGTGTAAGCAGAAATCGCAGCGGTAATAATTTTCTGACAGCCAGAAACCCAATAAACAGGATGCCAAAGCGTCCAAACTTCCATTATATGAGTAGTGCCGCAGGAGATAATAAAGGCTGCAAACAGCCAAAAGATGTTGCGAAAGGGCAAGTCTTTTCGGTGACCGATAAAATAAATTAGCGATAGCGGTATTGAATAGTAGGCCAGGGCAATTATCGAGTCTGACACTATGTGGAGCGCGACGAGCTCTCGCTGCCAAAGGTAACAGTGACCGTGAGGAATGTAATTCCCAATGAATAAGAGGTTATTTAAAACAGTCCACATGATAAGGGAAGGGGTAATTGGGAATGGGGAATCGGTAATGGCATTGGTGTAAACTTAAGCTTAAAAACCCTTATATCTCTCGTTCACAATCGAGGCCCGCTCCCCCTAAATCCCCCTTAATAAGGGGGACGCAAGAGAGCTTTTCTCCTTTTTGAAGGGAGACTTTGAACACTCTTGTCCCCCCCTTAAAAAGGGGGGTTAGGGGGGATCTAGGCCTAATCGTCAAATAGTAGATCGGCAGTATATTTAACGTTAAGTTGACACGGCTTTGGGTAATGGGTAACGGGGAATTTAACCCAATAACTTATAACTTATCTCAAATTTCTGAAATATACAGAAGACCGGGCGAATGGAATTCGCACGCCAAACAAACGAAACCCGCCTGGTGCGGGTTGAAGTTTTATCTTCTCCTTCTTCTTTCTTCTCTGGCGACGATAACTCAAGCCTTCTTCTATCAATCCGTTACATCCGTTACAGAATCCGTTGCCGAACTTCCTTCACCTATAAAAAATGGGGCGAGCCCGAAGCCCGCCCCACCAAAAATTATGCTGCTGCTATTGATTAGCCCAACAGCGCCTGAGCCTTAGCTACTACATTATCAACAGTATAGCCAAACTTTTCTAAAGCAACGGGGCCCGGTGCAGAAGCGCCGAATCTGTCGATGCTGAGGCTGTCGCCTTCGGAGCCCAAATAACGTCCCCAGCCGAAGCTAGAAGCTGCTTCAACTGCCAACCGCTTGGTAACAGCTTTCGGCAGTACAGATTCGCGGTAAGCGGCATCTTGCAAGTCGAACAATTCCCAGCAAGGCATCGAAACGACGCGCACTTTATTACCTGCGGCGCGCAATTTTTCAGCGGCATCAACGCAGAGGTATGTTTCGCCGCCGGTGCCGATTAAAATGATGTCGGGTGTGCCGCCGTCGTCGGACAAAATGTAAGCACCTTTGGCTGTTCCTTCGATCGAGCTTCCGGCCAAATTAGGCAGATTTTGGCGCGACAGAGCCATTAAAGTCGGGCGTTTGCGGCTTTCAACTGCCACTTTGTAAGCGCCGGATGTTTCGTTGCCGTCTGCTGGGCGCATTACCAACAAATCGGGAATGACGCGCAGAGAAGCGATGGTTTCAACAGGTTGGTGAGTCGGGCCATCTTCGCCCAAGGCTACCGAGTCGTGAGTCATTACATAAATAACTCCAGCTTCCGAGAGTGCAGACAGGCGAATTGCGCCGCGCATATAGTCAGCAAATACCAAGAATGTTGCGCAGTAAGGTATTAAGCCACCGTGCAGAACCATACCGTTGGCGATCGCGCCCATGCCGTGTTCCCGCACGCCAAACCGCAGGTTGCGTCCTTCGTATTGACCTTTTTGGAAATCTTTTTCACCCTTGAGCAAAGTCATGTTAGAAGATGCCAAGTCAGCGGAACCGCCGATCAATTCAGGTAGGACAGCAGCCAAAGCATTCAAACATTTTCCAGAATGATTCCGAGTCGAATCTGCCTTATCTTCCGGGTTGTAAGTAGGCAAAACTTGATCCCAACCTTCAGGAAGTTTGCCCGCAACGGTGCGATCGTATTCTGCTGCTTCTGCAGGATATGCTGCTTTATAAGCATCAAAAGCTTTCTGCCATTCTTGCTCAGCTTGAGCGCCTTTATCTACTGCTTTGCGGAAGTGTGACAAAGCATCATCAGGAATCTCAAACGGTGCGTGTTCCCACTTCAAGAAATCGCGAGTTGCTTTCACTTCATCGGTACCCAAAGCAGCACCGTGAGAACTGTAAGAATTGCGCTTGTTGGGAGAACCGTAACCAATGATGGTGCGGACTTTAATCATGGACGGTTTGTCCGTGACTTTTTTCGCTTCTTCAATAGCTTTGTGAACTGCTTCTAGGTTAGTATCTTCGTCTAGAGCGGTATTGTCTACTGTAATAACGTGCCAGTTGTAAGCTTCAAAACGCTTGCCGACATCTTCAGTAAAGGCCAAGCTAGTGTCGCCTTCAATGGAAATGTGATTGTCATCGTAGAGGGCAATTAATTTGCCGAGTCCGAGGTGTCCGGCCAAGGAACAAGCTTCGCCTGAAATGCCTTCCATGTGGCAGCCGTCACCCATGATGACATAGGTGTAGTGGTCAACAATGGTGTGGTCGGGCTTGTTAAACTTGGCAGCGAGGTGAGCTTCTGCCATTGCCAAACCGACGGCGTTAGCAATGCCTTGTCCCAGGGGGCCGGTGGTAACTTCTACGCCTTCGGTGACGAAGTTTTCCGGGTGTCCGGGGGTTTTGGATTCCCACTGACGGAATTGCTTGATGTCGTCGAGGGTGACGCTATCGTAGCCGGTCAAGTACATGAGGGCGTACTGCAGCATACAGCCGTGGCCGGCGGAGAGGACGAAGCGATCGCGGTTGAACCACTTGGGGTTTTTCGGGTTGAACCGCATGAACCGATCCCACAGCACGAAGGCCATAGGAGCAGCGCCCATCGGCAGTCCCGGGTGTCCTGATTTTGCTTTTTCTACCGCATCGATGGCGAGAAAGCGGATAGAGTTGATGCAGAGTTCTTCGAGTGATTGGGTTGCAACAGCCATAATTCTGGTTTTTATATGTAGGAGAGAGAGTGTGATATCATGTCCGGTCAATTGACCATAATTCCTGTAGGGGCGGGTTCACCAATAATCCATCCCGGAAAACCAGAGTTTTAGTAAACCCGCCCCGACGCAAATATTATGGTCGATCGACCGGACATGATATGTGTGGTCGATTCTGGCAGAGGTGCGATGAGCCGAGTTCGCTACGCTTCTCTGCTGTTCAGTTTCTGTGGAACTGCCGTGAGGCTGCACTACATATCATCTCACCACTTGCGATCGACAGACAACTTAATTTTTTAATGTTTCGGTCGCTTTGTGCAGTCGATAACAATTTGCGATCGGAGATATTTCTGGGTGAGTTGGCAGTTGGCAGTTGGCAGTTGTCAGTTGGCAGTTACCAGATTTTAGTCAACAGTCAAGGCAGGCCCGACGATCGCAAGTGTACCTTGGTTGTTTGAAAAATTCATCTGTGTTGCCCAGTTATGATAAAGTCTAGTGTTTCTCACATTTTGCAGCTTGGTGACGAACAGGCAAGATGCCTGCCCCACCCCAAGTGAATTTTCTGGTGGGGTGGGCAGGCTAGCCCGCCCGGAGCGCCAGCACGAGAATAGTGCAAGATGTAAGATATTGGTAATTTTAATCAGGCAATAAGTAATGACTCTGAGTGAAGCCGAAGTCCGCAGTCAAAAAGTAGAGGAACTGCGATCGCAAGGCATAGAACCGTATCCCAGTCAATCCTACGCGCGATCGCACACAGCCCAACAAGTTCGCGAAATATTTAGTCAGCCGGGAAAAGAACTCGAAAACGGAGAAAGCGACCCCGAAGAAATTCCCCTGCGATTAGCCGGCCGGATTATTTCCAAGCGCGACAGCGGCAAAATTGGTTTCATCGATTTAAAAGACGCCACAGACAAAATTCAACTCAAAATCGAGAAAGCAATCGTCACGGGTGAAGTCGGTTTGAGCTTTGAACAAATTAAAAAATTGCTCGATGTCGGCGATTTTGTCGGCGTCGAAGGCATCGGCTGCCGCACGCCCCGGGGAGAACTATCAATTTTAGTGCGGGAATTCACGCTTTTATCAAAAGCTACGATCCAATTTCCCGATGCTTATTACGGCATTAACGATCCCGAAGTTTGCCGCCGCCACCGCGAAATGGATTTGGCTAGCAACCAAGATGCGCTCAACCGTTTCATGCTGCGCAGCCGCATCGTCCAAAGCATCCGTTCCTATCTCTGGAAAGCCGATTTTTACGAAATAGAAACGCCGACTCTGCAAGCTATTTACGGCGGTGCTGCTGCTAAGCCGTTCATTACGCACCACAATGCTTTAGAAATAGATTTGTATTTGCGAGTAGCACCGGAACTGTTCTTGAAAAGAGCAATTTGCGGCGGTTTCGAGCGAGTATTTGAACTGGGTAAAGCCTTTAGAAATGAAGGCATTGACAGCACGCACAATCCCGAGTTTACCTCTTTAGAAGTTTACCAAGCTTATGCAGATGTGTTCGACATTTTAACCGTTGTCGAAGATGTGATGTGTTTCGCGGCGGCGGCTGTCTTTGGGGATGTCCGGGAAATTGAAAATCAGGGGGAAACTATTAGTTTAGAGCGCAAGTTCGACTACAGCGAAAAATATCCCGGTTTTAGCGGCAAACACTGGCAAGTTAAAACGATGGTGGAAGCTGTCAGAGATGAGTTTGGGCTGGATTTTGACGGTTTGGACTTAGAAAGTGCGATCGCCGCTGCAACCAAACTAGAACTGCACCTGTCCAAGTTAGAACAACAAAGTTTGGGCTACGTCCTCTACGCGGTTTTTGACAAATTAGTTGTCCCCAAACTAATTCAACCGACATTCATCATCGACTATCCCGTCGAAGTCAGTCCCTTAGCCAAAGGACACCGCAGCAAACCCGGATTTGTCGAGCGTTTCGAGCTGTTTATCAACGGCACGGAATACTCGAACGGCTTCTCAGAATTGAACGATCCGAAAGAGCAGAGAAAGAGGTTTGAGGAACAGCTAGCCCAGAAAAACGCAGGCGACGACGAAGCGCATCCAATGGATGAAGACTTTATCCAAGCGCTATCTTTGGGAATGCCTAACTGTGCGGGAATGGGCATCGGTGTAGACAGATTGGTGATGCTTTTAACTAACACTCAAAGCATCCGAGATGCCGTGATGTTTCCGACAATGCGGCCAGTCAAAGATTAGTAAAATCTTGTAGGGGCGGGTTCACCAATCACATTTGATTCTCACAAATAACCTAAATAAACCCGCCCCACCACCACAGACAACCTACATCAACATTGATTTTTATTAAACGCGGAAATTGTGCATTTCGATTGCTGGTTGGGTGGGGGCGGGTTTATTTAGATTGTCAATTATTGACGAATATGGTTGGTGAAAGGGCCCCTACAATTCGGGTGAAAATGTGCATCCGAGATGCAGTGTTCCGACAATGCGGCCAGTCAAAGATTAGTAAAATCTTGTAGGGGCGGGTTAACCAATCACTTTTGATTCCCATAAATAACCTATATAAACCGGCCCCATCACCACAGACAACCTAGATCAACCTTGATGTTTATTTAAGGCATAAATTGTGAATTTAGATCGCGGCAAAGGAGTGAGTTCGCAACAGAGTTCAAAAATGAGTTCAAAAAACTGGTGTGATTCAGCCATACTGGAATGATAAACTAGATTTAGGCAACAGTGCCATGCAGGAGAACTCTGATGGAAGAACTGCACCAACCAGGAAATATCATTGCCGAAAGGTATCGCATCATAGATACATTGGGACAAGGTGGCAACGGCATCGATGCAGGGGTGGATAGTTGATATCGTTTTGCATTCGCAACGATTACATTGGACATTGCCTAACTTGAGAACTCCCGAACAATGTGAGCGATGGAGCGGTTTAATGCCGTTGATGAGTTGGCAACTCAGGCTGTCGGATTTAGCGGTCGAAAATCGACTTGCCCCTTGGCAATCTGCTACTATCAATTTAACCCCTGCACCTGTTGCCCAATCCATGTTTTCGGTTTTGGTTGAGATTGGTACGTAAGGCTCAACTGCCTAAAGTAGCGGGGAAAATCCCGCCCGCTGGGAAAAAGGAAAGGCACGTACACTCGGCACCGTGTTATCCCACCGTTAAAAAACGGGTTTCTCGACCAAAAAAGTCTTCAAAATTAGCTGTTTAATCTTATCCTTCTTGAGTTTGTGAGCAACAGCTTGCCTTCTATTAAAAGGCAGCTACTTTTAGCTGCGACCATTTTTTTAGTCTAAACTCCAGTCTCTAAAGCAGTGAATCAAAAGTTTTCTTCGTGAGTAAAAAGAGAATTTGGCAACTATTTAAATGAAAACCGCTTTCGCGTCGCGAGCCAGGAGGTAATATCAAAACTCAGGAATATAGGTTATTATGAGCGATCGAGAAACCCTTATATTTTTTTCTGGGGCTGTACAGTGCCTAATCGCATTCCTTTAATATCTCTGGTGCTCGCACTCGGTTTGTGGACAATGCCCAAGCCTGTTGCCTGTCAGGCACTCCTGCCTTACACCCTGCAAATCGACTCGGCCGGACTCGAACAGACAGCCTTGAGCCTTGCAGAACGAGCCGTCCAGCTAGCCAGACTCCAGCAGTACGAACTCGCGGTTCCCAGTGCCGAACTCGCCACACAGTTAGCCCCCAAGAATGCTCAAACTTGGACTTTGTTAGGCAGCTTGTACCTTCAACTCGAGCAGTTTGACAAAGGCATTGAAGCTTTGGGGCAAGCTCAATCTCTGGCACCAGAAAATCCCTCAATTAAATTTGTCTTGGGAGAAGCTCACTTTCGGAAAGCGAACTACGAGAAAGCAGCCGAATACTTGCAAGCTGGGTTGAAAATAAAACCAGACACTCCGGGCGCATTATTTGATTTAGGTAACGCTTTTTACAAGCTCAAGCGGTTCGATCGGGCGATCGCCCAATATGAAAAAGCCTTTGCTTTAGAAAAAAACCTCTGGCCTGCTATCAACAATATCGGATTAGTCAAATACGAAATGGGAGATGTCGATAGCGCCATCAAACGCTGGGAACAAGCGATCGCGATCGACAACAAAGCAGCAGAACCAATGCTAGCTCTAGCAGTAGCGCTCTACACCAAAGGCGACAAAGAAAAAGGTTTAGCCATGGGAGAAGCAGCGCTGAAATTAGACAAACGCTATGCCACTGTAACTTTTCTTAAAGAAAACCTCTGGGGCGATCGCTTGATCGCAGCCACCCAAAACTTCCTAGCCACCCCCCAAATTAAAGCAGCACTCACCAAAATTCAAGAGGCCCCACCATCTCCCGAGACATCGCCCTAAGGGGGAGAGTGTTCGAGGGGGAGAGGGGGAGAGGGGGAGAGTGTTCGAGGGGAGAGGGTCCGATGGGCAGAGGATTTTTGATCGATTCTGGAAATATACAATTTAAATGCACAACAGCTTAATCAGCCCAATTCACCTATGACATCCACGACGCTCGCCCCCCTAAGCTGGACACAACTAGAGACACTCACAGACTTTCAAGTCGATACCGTCAACGGGCCAACCAACTCTCAAGCCCGCTTGCGTCTCTTCGGACAGCCCGAATCCCATGTGAGAGTCACACTGTACCGCGATAATCATGCCTGGTGTCCGTATTGCCAGAAAATCTGGTTGTGGTTGGAAGAAAAACAAATTCCCTATCGCATTGACAAAGTTACCATGTTCTGCTATGGGGAAAAGGAAAACTGGTACAAGCGCAAAGTGCGATCGGGAATGCTACCGGCGATCGAGCTAGACGGCCGCATCATTACCGAAAGCGATGATATCTTAATCGCCCTAGAACGAGTCTTCGGCCCCTTGGGTTTGGGCATGGAAAACCCCCAAGTCCTACCCCTGCGGCGGCTAGAGCGACTGCTGTTTAGAGCTTGGTGCTCTTGGCTGTGCTACCCGGCGAGTTCAGCCGCAGTAGAACAACACAACCGCAAGCAATTTATCAGCGTCGTCGCCGAGGTGGAAGCAGCACTCAGCAGAACCCCCGGGCCTTATTTCCTCGATGAGTTTGGCACCGCCGATGTAATTTTTACGCCCTACGTCGAACGGATGAATGCCAGTCTTTACTACTACAAGGGATATTCCATGCGGGAAGAAAACCCGCGCTTTGCTGACTGGTTTGCGGGAATGGAAAGTCGCCCCACCTATCGCGGCACTCAAAGCGACTTCCACACCCACGTCCACGATCTACCCCCTCAGATGGGCGGCTGCTATGAAAACGGCGAACCCCAGATGTTACTCAACAAAGCCCGCGTGGATAATGGCCCTTGGGCCGGACTCCCGGATGTGATGTATCCAGAACCGGAAACCTCCCGCGCTGAAGCACTCCACCGCGTCATCAAGCACCGCCACAACATCATTCGAGTCAACCCTGCTGATGGCAATTTATTCGATGAAGCGCTGCGCTGTGCTTTAACTTTGATGATGACCGGTCAAGTTTGTAGTCCACCCCCTGGCTCTGATTCGGCCCTGCGATATTTGCGCGATCGGGTAAATGTCCCCCGAGATATGTCAATCTACGCGGCCAAGCGGCTGAGGGAAAGCTTGGAGGAAACTGCCGCCCTCGTGGGTGACGGCCAAGGCGCTCCCATTCCCGTGAAGCATCGGCGGGATCAAGATCCGGCTAACTTTGTGTAGGGGGCGCGAAATTAGCGTTGCTGCTGCTCTACTTCATCAGCTTGCAATCTGGCCGATATTTCTGCTACCATTGGTAGTATTACAAGTAGCATAAATAGTGTCTATGAAAGTATCTATCTCTTTGCCAGATGAGTTAGTGCGTTACATTGACCAGCGTGTAGAAAATCGCAGTCGGTTAATTGAGGTTTTATTGCAAGCATGGCGCAAACAACAAGAACAGCAGGCAATGGTAGAAGCCTGTTTATTACTGGATGAACTGAGCGATGAATTAACCGATGAGGATGAAGCATGGCAGCAAGCAGCGATTACCGACTGGGAAGCATCTGGCTTGTAACTTTCGATCCGTCAGTTGGTACAGAAATCCGCAAGACTCGACCAGCGGTAATTATTTCAGGAACTGCTTTTAATCAACGCAGCAAGGTCACTGTTCTACCCATCACTTCTGCTGTTCCCAACGAGGGTTTACGAGCTGTTGTTTGGCCTGTGATTCCTTCGACTCTAAATGGTCTGAGTACCGATAGTTTTATCGTGTGTGTCGATCCGATGACGTTTGATAAACGCAGACTTGTGCGCTGTCTTGGGCAATTGGAGTTGCAACAAATCTCCGAAATTCAACTGATTTTGGCTCGATATTTAGAACTTTAAGAGTGCCACTGAAATTAACCCTGAGTAGTAGCGGTATAGCGATCGCTTATTCCTTGGAGTGTCATATTTTCTTGTATAGCATCATGGGGAATCAATACATATTGCCAAGATTTACCACCGTGATTGAGCATATAATCTGAAGCATTTTGACACCATTGAACAGCCACATCTTTCTTAGCAAAGACTTGAGGATTGTCAATTTCATTTCGAGCTTTGGGTTCAAGCATATAGATAATTTTTTCAGTTTCAGCGACAAAATCTGGCTGATATTCTAGATAATTACCGTGCCATTTGTAATAAAGCTGAAATTGTCCTTTCGCAGGTTTAAACCATTTGATTGCATCCCGTTCTAAAATCAGTGCTAGTATTCTTTCTGCTTCCGATTGAAATTTCTGTTCTCGATAGAGGCATTTGGAGAAGCCTGTAAACAGATATTTGGACATATTGCTTTTGTCTGGTGGCGAAGATTGATAATCAAGGCAATTCTTAGCACTTGTGGTGTAGGCGCTATCTTTTAGGGCTGTAAAACCTTTACTGATTTTGACCTCATAACCTGTTGTTTCTTCCCAGAAATGTGCTTGCATTTGGCTGTGGACAAAATTGGCAATTTCCCTTTTGTAATAGCGTAAAAGTTTGTGTGTATCTCCTTCGGATAAGTAGGTCATAAAATGACTGAGAACTTGACCCGCAAGGTCATAGAGTAAATCAGCGTGTTCGTCATAGGCAATATCATCGAAGTTGACTAAATTTTTGACAATATAGTTTTCTAGCCGTGATTCTTCAAAGTTTTCTTTGCTAATTTCCATAAATTCAACTTCATTCGTTGTTAGCGATTGAATATGTAATTCTTCCTGGGAGGGAACGGGATAATTTAAGCCAGTGATATCTAGGGCAAAAGACTTGAAACCCGATCGCGCTTCCCCTTTAGGAATCACAAGAATCTTAGGAATATTGATGGTTTGCTGGATCACTAAATTTGTTGTTTTCGCAACGATCGCTTCAATATCTGGAGGTGCTATTATACCTTGAAGTTCCATTTGTGCGGGTTGATATTCTCTAGCTACGGCTTCGCGCACCCTTCCCTGAACTTTTGGGGATGCGAGATGCGCGGTGGTTGGGACTTCTTCGGGGCGGCTTTCAAGCTTTAGGATTTCTTGGTATGTAAGCTCTACAATTTTTTGTTCTATAGGTGATTGAAATAGGGATTGTTGAATACTTTGGGGTTCGGTTTCAGGTAAATTATCAGGTAAATTAATGGGCTGTTCGGGGTGAAGTCCTAGATTTTGGGCTAGTTGCGATCGCGAAATTACTGTTTGTGTCTTTTGCTGTAAGTCTTCATCTGTAAGGATAATTTGTTTCAGACGGATTTGAGATTCTGGGCGCTTTGCTTCATCGACAATTTCTTGGAATTTGTCATGGGCGACGATATTTAGGCGATCGACAATTTCTACACCTGTACGCATTCCATAGGGCAAACGCAAGCCCCTTCCGATGGATTGCTCGATCAGGATTTTAGAATTTGCGGCTCTCAGAGGGACAATTGTATAGAGGTTGGTGACATCCCAACCTTCTTTGAGCATATTTACATGGATAACTATTTCAGTAGGTTCATCGGTATGTTCTACCTTGAGCAATCGCTCTACCATTTCATCTTCTTGAGCGCCCGTTTTACTAGAATCAACTTGAATAACTTTATGTTTATAATTCCCTTCGGAAAATTCATCGGATTGAATGATCTCCATGAGTTTGGATGCGTGCCTAGTGTCACGGGCAATCACTAACATAAAGGGTTTAACAATTTGTTTTCCAGTTTGAATAGCATAGGTTTCTAATTCAGCTTTAATATTTTCATGGAGATAGATGCCGTCTTCTAGTTTAAGACGCTCGATCGCTTCTGGTGACATGGCCCTAGAGTTAAAGTCTTTGCGGGTAACGACTGCTGGATCTTTAACAAATCCATCAGTTATGGCACGTCCGAGGGGATAGTCATAGATGACATTTTTGAAAGCTACTGAACCTTTATTGGTTTCGATAAAGGGTGTGGCAGTAAGTTCTAGCCCTATTAATGGTTTTAATTCATTAATAGCGCGAACTCCTGCTGATGCGCGATATCGGTGCGATTCATCCATGAGAATTACGAGGTCTTTTAATTGAGACAGGTAATCAAAATAGCTTTCGCCAATAAATTCAGATAGTCGTTTGATTTTGGGGCTTTTGCCTCCGCGTACTTCCGAGTTAATTTTTGATATATTGAAGATGTTGATTCTGCAACGGGAAAAATCAGTGATGGTAGATGACTTTTCGTAATTATCTCCCGTAATGATTTCTGGGACATCGATCGCAAATTCAGATATCCCCGTAAATACATATTTTGAGGTATTGGGCGTAAAGTCGGTAATCAGTTTGTTATAAATGGTTAGGTTTGGGGCAAGGATAAAGAAGTTTTTAATGTTATATGCTAGGTATAAGTAACTGATAAATGCGCCCATGAGTCGAGTTTTACCAACACCTGTGGCTAGGGCAAAACATAGGGATGGAAAGTCGCGCTCGAAGTCAGTAAACGTTGGGAATTCTTTTTTGATGGCGACTAAACTTGTTTCTCTATCTGTGATGTCTGGGATGGATAAGAGTTCACAAATGCGATCGATAATTTCTAATGATTGGCGCTGGGGATGGCGCAGACTGAGACGATTAGAAATATTATTAACAAGTTTATTTATCATAGGTATCCATGTCAAATAGTGAGAGTTGTCCGAACTTGGGAGGTGCTTTTGGCAAGTTTTCAATTTTTAGGCTGTAATCATCATGTCCCCATTCACACCGTGAAAGGATTTGTTTAGGAATTTTTTTAACGGTGAGGTTTGGGAATATGTCGGTTTGGCCTTGAAAGGCGGTACATAAAACAAGTAGGGTGCGCTCTTGTCCTACTTCATCTGCAAGTTTAGATAGTTGTTCGTGACTAAAATTTTGGGTGGTGACATAGATAAAATCGCTTTCGGTGGAATAGCCATGTTGCCAATAGAAGGTGTCTGATGGTGCGTAGGTGAAACCTTCAATTTTGCAGAGTGCTTCGGCAAGCATCGCGGCGTTATAGGTTTTGTTGATAACCCAATTATCCCATTTATCTTTTTCTAGTAGGGATGGTGCAAGTTGATAGTACCGAAACCCACCGCCACCTTTCCAGTTAAATGCTTTAGTAATTCCCCCTTGGTCTTCGCCATCAATTAGTTTTTTTAGTCGGGGAATAATATGGGTATGACAATGTTCGCCGAGTTCAATCATAATCCATCGTCTTCCCATTTTCTGCGCGACTGCGCCTGTTGTTCCCGAACCTGCAAAGGAATCAAGAACAATATCTTTGGGATTAGTGGCAAGTTGAAGAATACGTTCTAGTAGCTTTTCAGGTTTAGGAGTTGAAAAGGGTTCTTGTGCATTAAGTTGCAACTGCTCTCGTTTAGCATCTTGATTATGACCCACTTCTTCCCATGTCCATATTGTTTGTGGTACTCCTCCTTTGTCAGAAACCGCACTTAATAATCTCTTGAAGCGAGGTACAGAGTTCTTTCCTTCTACTCCCCAATACACTAAGCCCTGTTGTTCATTATCTTCATGTCTCTCGCGTGAATATCTCCATACTGCCGTTTTCTTAGGGAGAATAATTTCACCAGTATTTGGATTAGTGATTGGATAGTATAGATTAGGACGCTCATCAATAGATTTGTTACAAGTATAATTGTCTGATTGCCAAGCACCACGAGGATCGTTATCAGGATTTTTGTATGCTGAGTTTGATTTTTCAGTTCGAGGAAGTCTATTAGGTTTCCAAGAGGTTTTAACTTTCGCATAAACTAAAATATGATCGTGATCGTTACTGAACCATAGTGCATCATTCGATGCCGCATACTTCTTCTGCCAGACTACATTCGCCACAAAATTTACGCGCCCAAAAATCTCGTCACACATCACTTTTAAATAATGCGCTTCATTATCATCAATCGTAATCCAGAGCGAGCCATCTTCTGATAATAAACGTCGAATAATCTCTAAACGATCGCGCATTAAACCAAGCCAGATAGAATGTTCAATTCCATCATCGTAATGTTCAAAAGCTGAACCCGTATTATATGGCGGATCGATAAAAATACACTTAACTTTTCCTGCAAACTCTGACTCCAAAGCCTTGAGAGCCAACAAATTATCCCCAAAAATTAAGCGATTATCAAAAATATCATTTTCACTCACCTGATGCGCCGCATGATAAGATATTTCTGGATCTTCCAGCAAAATTCGCGGCTCCAGCTTGGGGCGAATATCCTTACCAATCCAGGTTAATTCTAGTTTCTGCTTCTTATTCATCATTAATATCTATCTCAAAAGTTAAACTGTAGGTATATTCGGATTTTCAGCCTGAGCATCCCTGCGATCTAACTCCTGCATCACCTCACTCGTTAAAGGCTTAACATCTGTGATATTCCTAAAAATAGCAAGATATCCCTTATTGTCACTAGCAAATCGAGATTCAGCAACAGTGTAAACAACCTCAGCAAGCTCTAAGCCAATTCGTGAAAGTTGCATTTTATCATCCTCAGACAAAGAAACTTCATGCTTATTCAGCAAAGGTTTATAACGTCTTGCAAGAATATCCAGAATAAAAAATCTACCGTGCTTATAAAACTTTTTTTGTTGATTTGTTGCAGCCTTTTCTGAAGCCGAAAAAATTTCATCCAGATATTGAAATATTCGCACATAACGACAAAGCGTAACTCCTGAAATTCCATCATTAAACAGTATAACATAATAATGCTTATAAAGCTGACTAATTTCTCTTTTTGCTGCAACCAATATTTCCGTATTACCGCTAAAACAAGCAAGGGCAACTGCCGCTTGTTCAATCGTAATTGCATCCTGATTCCGCTCCGCCGATGGTCGATATTCATAAACAATATTCGATACCATACATTCCTGTCGCAAACGTTCTTGATTGGAATCTAACGCAGCAAAATAAACATCGCGCACAGCATTTTGCGTATTTCTTGCCCCAGTAATCTTTTCGCCAATATTATCAGTTTCCGTCCCCACTTCAATAATTGTAACTAATAACTTGGCATCAGCAGATATTGAACCATTAGCATTATAAACAGAAGCGATAGCCCCCACAGTTTGCGCCCCATTTACGACGGAAAAACCTTTTAAAGTAAATGGAGTTGATTTTTGACCGTGACCAGATGGTAGACTAATTGCTGAACAAGTAATCGTCAGACCATTGTTGAGATAAAACAGTTCAGATGGTTGCTTTTTGACAGTTTCTGCGATCGCTAAGTTAACATCCTTCGTACCCAGGTAATAACGGATATTTTTCTCAAAAAGCGACTTATTATGCTGTTGATATAAAGATGCAAGTTCAGAAGCCTTAACCAATCCATAAAATGCCCTACGCGGCCGATCTAAACAATGCCAGTTTTCCAAAGTTAAGACTACATCAACAGGGGCTATCGCTTGTTTGGCTGTCAACCAACCATGTGTTATGCCAATATTTAGATCTTGCCATTCAAAACGTTGAGCGAACTGATTCAGTTCAGTTTCTAACTGATTAAGATCCGCAATCACATGAGAACTCAGGCTTTCATCAAGATATATATTACAGCCAATTATTTTTACCCCGTTAGTATTTAAAGCATCTTCAACATCTTGCTGCAACCGCGCAAAGCCATCATTGAATTTCTGAAAACGTTGATGGACAATATCTCTAATCCCATCACAAAATTTTTTATTATCACCCATATTTGGAGCATTACCCGCCTTAGCCTGCACCAACAAAAGCAAATTTTTCATCCGGTAGAAATAAATGGCATCAATCCCATTGTCATTTTCCCCATTGATAATTGAGTTAGCCGCTTGAGCAGGGGTAATGTCAGCAAGATTGGCGATGATCGCAAATGCAGCCAAAGAACGACTCAATCGATTTTTTTCATGTTGCTCTGGTGTCCAGTTCCTCTGAATCTGCGGGGTCATTGGAAAATAATCCTGCTTTAGCGCCTCAAGAACTTGAGTTTTTTGCGAATTTAAAATTTGATTTTTATTCATTGTTTGGACTGTAATACTCTTTTAAAATATACTATCAGTTTTTGTGATTAAAAAATGCGACTATTAAAACGATCGCACTACTGAATCAAATCAATTCAGATAAAAAAAACAAGGAGGAGGGGTTTTTAACAATTTCCCCCCTTCCCTTTCAGCTCTAAAAATCCCTCAATTGAGCAGTTATCACAGCAACTTCCTGAATCTGGGAACCGCGGCGCACCTTCAGCTTCAGAATTTGACCAATTTTGCTGTTTTCCACCAAATTTTGCAACTGTTCGGGCGCAGATACTCCCTCGCCCTCAATTTGAACAATCACATCCCCCTTGCGAATCCCCGCTTCCTCCGCAGGCGTATTTGGCACAACTCGCATCACTAACACCCCTGTAACTTCCGGGACAATCAAAGGAGCATTGGGGTCAGAATTATTCTCTCGGGCCATTTCAGGAGTCAAAGCAATCATCTGAATCCCCAAAAACGGATGGCTGACTTGTTCTCCCTTGGCTAACTGCGCGTAGATGGCCTTGGCTTTGTCGATCGGAATCGCAAAGCCAATACCCATTGCGTCGGCTCGAATCGCCGTGTTAATGCCAATCACTTCTCCTCTGCTGTTTAACAGCGGGCCGCCGGAATTGCCGGGATTGATGGCGGCGTCGGTTTGAATGAAATCGAGCCTCTTGTCGGGAATGCCGACGGCTGCACTGGAGCGTTTGAGGGTGCTGATAATGCCCAAGGTGACGGTGTTGTCAAATCCCAGGGGGTTGCCCACGGCGATCGCCCAATCTCCCACTTTCACCGCGTCCGAATCTCCCAAGGTGGCCGTCGGCAGGTTTAATTGCTTGGTATTAATTTTGACAACAGCCAAATCCGTTACTTCGTCAGTACCTTGCACTTCTCCTGGAAATGTCCTGCCGTCGTTTAAGGTGACAGTCACTCGATCGGCTTTGTCAACTACGTGAGCGTTGGTTAAAACAATCCCGCTTTTGTCAATAATGAAGCCGGAACCTTGACCGCGCAACCGTTCTTGTCTGGGGGTCATGCTGCGCAAATCTTCTCCCAAAAATCTGCGGAAGAAGGGGTCTTCCATTAAGGGATCGATGTTGCGGCTGACAGTGCGCTCGGTATCAATGCGGACAACTGCTGGCCCGACTCGATCGACTGCAGCCGTCACAAAACTGCCGGTATCCGCCGGGAGTTCCGGGCCGCGCAGCGCTAACAGTTGCGGATGCGGGGGGGTGGCTGGGGAACTCTGGAACTCTACTTTCTGGACGGCTGTTTTGGGCTGTTCCCGAAAGTTGGGCGAGGACTTGATATCAGTGGCAGAGGCTGGTGCAGGGCTGATTGTCCAAGCATTTAGGGCGATCGTAATTGCTAAAATTAGGGTTAACAGGCGAACTGCGATTCGGGGTGCGGGGCGAGAAAATTTGAACAGTCTCATAGTGTTGCTCTTTGTCAAGCTGAGTTAATTGGGTGCAGGCGTTCTCGCACGGATTGAATATTCGATCGCGAGCTAGCTCCTAAACATATTTTAATAATCAAACGTAGGTTGAGCAAAGCGAGACTCACCATTCTAAGCTAATAAGATGGGTAAAACCTCAACCTGGTCTACAAGTCATGTAGAGCCAGACTTTCAAATACCTATAGCAATCCTAAATCATTTGTGAATCTCTTACTCCCTCCCCTTGGTAAGGTGAGGGTTGGGGTGGGGTAAAAAATTTACGACTCCTGCAAGAATTGCTATATTATATTTTATTATCGCTCGCTGACCTATACGTTCTGTTACGATAAGGCCCGGGCTAACAGATAATGGGTAAAGTAAGAGTTAGAATAGATTGTCTATTTAAATTTTCAGCTAAGTTGGTATTAAATTTTAGTTATTCTTGAGGTGCATCTTTCTACTTGACAAGCGAATTTAAAAGGTGGTACAATCCCCCGATTTATCCGTGGAATCAATCCAAAATCTAAAATCTAAAATCCTCAAGCCCCCGCATTTATCCGTGGGGTCGCCTCTAAAATCTAAAATCTAAAATCCTCAAGCCCCCGCATTTATCCGTGGGGTCGCCTCTAAAATCTAAAATCTAAAATCTAAAATCGATTGACCAGTCAATTTAAAATAGGCAAAAACTATGAAACCTTATGTACCCAGCAACAAAGTGACGAGTACCGGGCTTAAATGGCTGTTGCTATCCTCGGTGATTGGTGGTCTTGCTATTGGCGGACTTACACATCTGATATCGTTATCAGTAGCTTACCTGATTGTTGTCTTTCCCTTTGCCATGGGATTTACAGGGGGTAAAGTAATGGTTGTAGCAATCCGCCAAGGAAAGGTAAGAAATCCGGCGATCGCCACCCTTTTTGGGATACTAACTGGACTGCTCATGTATGGATCGCTGCATGGCGCAGGATACTGGCAGTTTAAGCAGTCCGCTTCCGAGCAAATAACAAAAGAACTGGAGGCAGCAAGCGGCAACCAATCCAACAATATTATCGATACCTTCCTGCAAGAAAAAACAGGCTCTAAAGGTTTTGTGGGATATTTAAAGCACAATGCCCAGCAAGGAGTAAGTATCGGTCGCTTAGACGCTACGGAAATCACCAATTTGGGTGAGACGGGTACTTGGATTTACTGGCTGATTGAGTTGGCGATAATCGATATTACGATCGGTGCGATCGCCTACTGTACTGCTAAAAACCCTTTCTGCGAAAACGGCGACCAGTGGTATAAACGCCCGGAACATATTGGCATTGTCAATCCCCAATGCTCTGAAAATTTCTTGAATCTGCTTCAAAACGATCGATTCGGTGAAGCTGGAAAATTGCTCGACCCCTTACAAGGAATCCATCCTGCTAATTTGGAAGTTTACCTGCAACGCTGTCCTTGCTGTAAGTTCAGCGATCCGATCTTGACTGTAAGTTCTATTTCTAAGGACCTCAACGGCAACCCGAAACTGAAGCAGGTCGCCCAGGGTGTGCTTTCTCTTAGCCAGTACAATAAATTCCACGAGGCAGTGACTCAAAACCTGCCTTTGAGTGGAGAACCAAATGCAGTTCCTACTAATGATGAAGAAATCAGTCTAGCGCAGCAAGAGCGTTCTAGTATATCCCCCGGCGATCGCTTCGAGTCTCACGATCTGAGTGCATCGGCTCAAGCAAAGCTCGTCGAACAACTCTCGCGCTACCCTCAAGTCAAGGAAGCCTATCTGGTACGCAAAACCCTGCAATACTTCCCTGAAAAGCCCTTCTACGTTTTAGGGATTATACGTCGTCGCGGATTCATCGAATCAGAAGAGGCAGAACCCAACTTGCTAAAGAAACTTATGACTGAACTAGCTTTGCCTAACCAAACATGGATTATTTGCCTCAACAAGGATCGAGCGATGACCAAAATACTTCAGCAAACCGCAGGCCAAGCCATTTATCGGAAAAAATAAGCGGTCAAGTTTGGAAAACGAACGACGAGGCCAGAAACCGGGTTTCTGCCTCGCTCTCGAACCGTAGAAACTAGGATGAGTTGACACTCCGGGCGCGTGAACGCACGGGGATTCTTGGTTCAATCAGTCAACTTGCCCGTTGATGTCACCACCAACGAGTAGAGGTCGGTCTGTCCCCAAGCGTTAATTTCGGTGTGCCCCACCGTATTTAAATTAATTCCTGTTTGCCTTAATCCTTTCGCCAAAATGTTCAAGGCGGCGTTATGATCGCGGTCTAATACTGCACCGCAACTGCAAATATGAGTTCGGATTGACAGCGATTTTTTGACAGTATTACCACAGGTTGAACAATCTTGAGAAGTGTACATAGGAGCAACAGAAACTACTGTTTTACCGTACACTTGAACAAAGTATTGCAGCCCTTGAGCAAACTGCTCCCAAGCTGCATCATTAATCGACTTAGCAAGCTTATGGTTCTTAACCATATTTCTCACCTGAAGGTTTTCGTAGGCTACAAAATCGCGCTTATTTTACTACGCCGGGCGTCGTCTTAACGGCGAAGTCTTTGCGCTGCCTACTGACTTTCAAATGTTTTCTGCCTAACTTGTTAATCGCTTTGAAGCGATTATCCGAACCTTTCTTTTTCCCTTGAAACCCGTCTCTGCAATCGCTTCAAAGCTTTTTCACTTTTGCGAAGATAGCGAGGGTTGGGAACTGTCTCACCACTACTATAGCGTGTAAAAATGGTTTAACCCCACATCTATCCCAATAGCAATACCAGTGGGAATAGATTCCTCTGTCCGTTCCACATTGATACACAACTGAGATCCGTAACCGTCAGCACGACGAATAACTCTGACTCGTTTAATCTCGCTGGGTGCATAGAAATGCAAATCACGACTACCGACTAATTTAAATGTTCCAGCAGCAAAACCGCCTGTAAAAGTTAGACCTCTTTTATCGGCAGAAAGCTTCCAACCTGATGTCTTATATTCGGGGAGGAGCGAGAGTGTTTTCTGAATTGTGGATATCCCTTTTTCCCTGGCTTCTTAGCTTTGCAAAAAGAGAAAAAACGTTGAATAGCAAAAATGGCACGTTGGGCCATCGCTTGACGCGCCATCGAGTTAAGCTTGGCTGCCCATTCAAACTCTTTTGCCATGAGGGCACATTGTTTGTAGAGGTCAGCCAGCTTAACTGCTTGATTGTCGATCCAGTATCTGAGAGCTTTGTTTCTGACAAATTGGGCTGTGCGGATCATTTCGTCGATGACCCGGTACTGCTGCGTTTTGCCTTTCAACTTGAACTCTAGTACAATCATGGAAATATCCTCTCACGCTTATAGACCGTTGTGTCCATAACACAATTTACTTAAAAAATCTTTGCACTTTACGGTCGCAATTAAAGCCGTCCTAGAGGGACGGGGCTTTTACCCAAATTTCCGGTAAAGTCGTTCGATCGCACTTCTGAACAAACTGGTTCAGCAAAGCCAAGGACAAGCAATGCTGGCGGCGAGTCCCTGGCAACAGTGATATAGTACAAATGTCCGCACATATTAAAATCCACATTTTGCACCATTTGCAAGCACAGGCTTTCGGGCTGTTCCACAAAAACTCAATTTTCTTGCGGGCAGGACTCTTCTAATCCGCCCTTAAAAAGCCGATCGAGCGCGGTGCCAGCTACCAGTTAAAACCTACTCGAAAATATTCGGAATTCAAACTTTTAAAAATTTCCCTCGTAACCCCAATGATTATATCGGATACTTCTACTGACAAATCCTTGCCCTCAAATTCCCACCACCATCACGACGATAAATCAGCCCACCCTCACCATCACGATGAAGAATCGATGCGACGGCTGGTCAATCGCTTGTCTCGGATTGAGGGACACGTCCGTGGCATTAAAACAATGATCCAAGAAAACCGTCCCTGTCCCGAAGTCCTCGTGCAAGTTGCTGCGGTTCGAGGAGCGCTCGATCGCGTAGCGAGAATCATTCTTGACGAACATTTAAGTGAGTGCATCGCCAGAGCCGCGAAAGAAGGCAATATTGATACGGAAATAGAAGAGTTGAAAGCGGCTTTGGATCGGTTTTTGCCTTAGCCGTTGCCAATTTTTCAATTGATATAACACAACCTGCAAATTAGACAAAACTTGCAAGTTATGATTTCTGGCGCCTTTTTTAGGCATCTTTCACAAACAGGGGAAAAGCGTCAAATTTTCTCTCCCTCACCCCAATCGTCGCAACATCTAATTTACAGCAGATTGCAGGTTTATCAAGTACACCCGCCTATCGTTCAATCCCCCTAGGGACACGGGGTCCGGCCGTGTCTAAAGCTGCTTCATAAACCAGGGATACGCTGTATATGCTTCGCAGTTTATGAGAGCGAGTGTTGTTAGAAAAGAATTAGTCAGGTTTGTCGCGACGAAGGAACTCCTCAAAAGCTTCAAAAGCTGACTGCAAACCATTAGATAATCGGTGATTAATCCGACTTGGTATGAAGTGTCTAGACTTTCGTCAGCTTGGCTTTTAGGTGGTATCTGACTGTTGCGTAAACGGCTTTATAGGAAGCCTCAATGTTGTATTCCTGCTGCAACCACTCTTGAATTTCTCCATAGCTTTTAAAGCCTTTCTGAGGGTCGCTGAGGCGCATTGCCAAACTAGCGCGGGCCAGAGGAGGAATGGCCGGCTTGCGGCCGCCGCTGTGCTTTGTTTCGAGGAGTCCTTCGAGTCCGTAAGAGCGGTACTTTCTCAGCCACCGCTGCACTGTAATTCGGTTTACCCCGATCGTCATTGCTAATTCTTTAACTGTCTTAACATGACAAATTTTGAACAGGTAAAGTGCTTGAATTTTTTGAAAGCCGCTTGCCGTTTTTTGTTCAGTTAACAGGTTTTTTAGTTCTTCACTTGTCTCTGTGATGCTAAGTTTACATACTCCAGCCATGTCAATTTCCTCACGATTCGCGTTCTACAATACCTTTGTTTGACAAGGGAGCAAAATCCGCTCCTCTCCTAAATGCTCGCCTTTTGTTTGCCATGAAGCCATACAAAAGCGCTCTCATTAAACTTTTTCATTCCTGGACGCACTCTGACGCTCAGAAACCAGATTATTTTAACCTGAAGCAAGGTTGCAACGAAGTTTTTTGGGAAAAAACCAGGTTTATCGGTCAGTTTTGTATTGAACGGACAAGGGTTATTGCTAATACTGATAGCCGTTAACCGCTCGACTGTAACATTAGCTGCCATAGGTGACTTTTAAGGAATACCATTTATTCTCTTATAGTTAAACATATAGCATGGTTTTCCTGGTATTTATTGGTAATTTTTGCGAACGTATGGGCGATTTTTAGCCATAAAGAAATTCGGTAAGTGTGAAACGAGGGTTCCAAAGAGGGCCCGCCCGATAAACGATACGGGCGGTTTCAAGCGCCGTGAATCTTTGCATTACACGGGGATTGCTAGATTCGGTGTAATGAATGTAATGCACTTTTACTCTTGACAATTACCAGGGAAAATGGAGAAACCGGCTCACGCATAATGTTTGCTCTTTCGAGCCTAATTGAGAGGGGTGATGTTAGCTTGCGCCCTAGTTTACGGCCGGTACTCGATCTAGGAGACTGATTTAACCCAATAAATCTGTTTCATCCTAAATTTCGCGATTCCAGCAACTAGCTGAGCATTCCTTGGTAGGTCTTAAACTATTACCGTTAACGTAGTACCCAAGGTATTGAGTCTGGTCAACTGTGGTTTAAGTTTTAGGCCCGAAGCGAGCGTGTCTTTAGACCAGGGTTGTTGACTAGGTGGTAGGAAACAGGCTTGGTCTGTACACCAGCGATCGCATTTTTATACAGACATTCCCCTACTCCCAGAAGTGATTTTCTGGCTTTCGCTGTGCCAGAAATCCTGATACATCAACACTCTCATCAGCCGGAGCGGGTAGCGCCGAGTGACGTTGCAACCGACATTCACAGCAAGCGGGCAAGTATCTGTGAAACTACTTGCTTTATCGTCAGTTGAGTAAAACACGCTGAGGGTCGCATTGTCAATTTTCCAGCATTACAGTACCACTATCGGCTATTTTTTCCAGCTTACTGTGATCGAAATGATGATTTCTATGTGATACTACTAACATGACTTAGTGATCGTGGTCACACTAATACTCAGTAACTTCAACTACTAATAAAAAGTTATGGGTTCGATCGCACTTTCCACCTAAAATCTTGGGAATTTAGTGAGGAAGTGCGATCGACATTGTGGTTAAATTTTTAAATGTGAATTTTTAACCAAGGGGAAAAGAGAATGCAGTTTTGTCCTTAACCCTCCCCAAACAATCTAATTTATACTCAAACCTTGCAGATTGAGGGAAGTCTCGCGCTGGGTGTGAATCTTTGAGAACCTAAAATCTAAAATGGCAGAAGATCCGGTGCAACCAGCTTGCTGACAGTATTCTGCATTTAAAAGGTGTAGAGAAGCCACAATGAACGTTGACGAACTGCTCAAGCTATACGCAATAGGAGAAAGAAATTTTAGTGGGGTCTACCTGCACTCCGTGTACCTCTACGAAGCAGAATTGATTGGAGCCAATCTGTCTGAAGCCGACATGATTGGAGCCAATCTGTGCAAAGCCAAACTCAGCAGAGTCAACTTTAGCAAAGCCAATTTGTGCAAGATTAATTTGAGCAGAGCAGACTTAGGTGGAACAGACCTCACAGAAGCACTTTTAGCTGAAGCTAACCTGTATCGAGCTGAGTTGATGGGAGCAAATCTTAGCAAAGCAGACTTGAGCGGAGCTTCCCTGATCCAAGCAACTTTAATTGGAGCGAACATATCTCGGGCAACACTCTGCCGTGCAGACTTGCACGGAGTAAATCTTTACGGAGTAAACTTGCGGAGGGCCGTTCTCACAGAATCCGATTTAATTGGGGCAAACTTAACCAAAGTAGACCTCAGCGGAGCCGACTTAATGGGAGCGAGCCTGATTAGGGCAGATTTGACTGAAGCGATTTTAAGTGCGTCAGATTTAAGCGGGGCAAACCTGTTGGGAGCAAACCTTACAAAAGTCAACCTGAGCGGAGTATATCTTAAGGGTGCGACGATGCCCGACGGCACGATTCACGACTAATTTATTTGTTAAATTTTATGCTTGCCGATAACTGCGGCTAAAGGGTAATGAGGTTTTCATTACCCTAATTTATTGGTAGCGAAATCTTTATTTGAGGCTCAGGTAAGGCAGAGAACTTGAAGGTAGGGTGCTGATGGGGCACAGAACTCCTACATAGGGCAAGTCAAAGGATTTGTTGCGTGAACTTGTGTTATCTTGATTTTCAATTGCTTCGATAAAAGCTATTTTAGATTTAATATTTGGGATTGTGGATGGTTAAAATGAAACTCAGAATCCTGGCTGCTGCAACGCTGCTGAGCGCGATCGCCCCGATCGCCCCTGCACGCGCCGAGAACATCCAACACACGCAACAATTACTAGCCACCCGACAGTGCCCCAACTGCGACCTCAGCAGTGCAGGCTTGGTTTTAGCCAATTTAACAGGAGCCAATCTCAAAGGTGCTGACTTGAGGTTGGCTAACCTCAGCCGAGCCAACCTCACCGGGGCTGACCTCAGCGGTGCCAACCTCAGCGGCACCAGTTTGTTTGGCGTCAACCTCACGGGGGCTAACCTCAGCGGAGCCAACCTCAGCGGTGCTGACTTGAGAAGCGCCTATCTCAGCAACGCCAATTTAACTGACGCCAATTTAACTAACGCCCAACTGCTGGGAGTTAGAGGAATGCCAACTAATATTGGCACTGCGGAAGACTTCTACCGGTTGGGAGTGCTGGAGGCTCAAGCGGGAAACTACAGAAACGCCATTGATTATTACAATCAAGCCCTGAATCTGAAATCGGATATAGCCGCTGTTTATTTTGCGCGCAGTATGTCTCGCGCTGACTTGGGAGACTTCGCAGGCGCGACTCAAGATGCCGATCGAGCTAAGCAACTATTTGCCGCTCAAGGAAATCCCCAAGGTCAGGAATTGTCCAAGCAGTTAACCGAAGCAATTGTAGCGCGCCAAAAGCCAACGGAACCCCGCACTGGGGGCGGCAACTTTATGAGTCTTCTGGGTTCGATCGGTTCTGTGCTGGTGAAGATACTCTTGCCTTAACACAGCTTGCTAATTCAGCGGAATCTCGATCCAGAACTCTGTACCCTGACCCGGTACAGAAACACACTTGAGTACCCCTTGGTGTTTCTCAACTACAATTTGATAACTGATAGACAGTCCTAAACCCGTCCCCCGACCGACGGGTTTAGTAGTAAAAAAGGGATTAAATATGTGAGCAATTAACTCTTTGGGGATGCCGTGACCGTTGTCGGCAATGCAAATGCCTACCGTTTTTTCATCGATTAATTCGGTGCGAATCCGAATGCAAGGGGATGGGAAATCAGGAATCAAACGCTCGGTGCTGGCATTTATATCTACTGTCTCGACATCCTGTTTTTGGGAGCTTAAATATGTCGCGGCTGCACTTATCCCTAGGGAGTGAACATTCACAACTCGCTCTATTTCTCCCATTTCTAGGGCGTCAATGGCATTGCCGATCAGATTCATAAATACCTGATTTAGCGAGCTGGCATAGCATTCAACTAAGGGCAATTTGCCGTATTCTTTAATGATTTGTACGGTGGCGCGATCCGATTGGGCTTTGATCCGGTGCTGCAAAATCAACAGGGTACTCTCGATGCCCTCGTGAATGTCAACGCCTTTCTTTTGAGCTTGATCGAGCCTGGAAAAATTGCGCAAAGATACAACTAACTGGCGGATGCGCTCAACTCCGATTTTCATGGAACCCAAAATTTTTGGCAAATCTTCGGCGAGAAATTCGATGTCGATTTCTTCGGAACACTCTCTAATTTCTGGGTTGGGATTGGGGTAGTGTTGGCGGTAGAGATCTACCAAGCAGAGCAAATCTTTGCTGTATTCGCTGGCGTGGGACAGATTGCCGTAGATAAAGTTAACGGGGTTATTGATTTCGTGGGCGACGCCGGCCACCAGTTGTCCGAGACTGGACATTTTCTCGGTTTGAATCAGTTGGGCTTGGGTATTGTGCAATTCTGTGATTGTTTTAGCTAGCTGTTCGGCTTTTGCTCGATCGGCTGCTGCAGCATTCAGACTTTCTTGATAAAGTTCTGCTTGATGAATGGCGATCGCAGCTTGAGAGGCCAAATTTTGCAGCAATTCCTGTTCTGCGGTTGGCCAAACCCTCGGCCCGGAACACTCGTGGGCAATCAGCAACCCCCAGCATTCGGCATCTTTGGCGATCATCGGCACAATTAAACTTCCCCTCACCTGCAAATTTTCCAAAAATTCGCGGTGACAGGGCGTTAAATCCTCAGTATTAATATCATTAATTGCTCGCACCCGTCCGGCTCGGTAAAAGCAGTCTGAGCCTTCGTCCAAGCATTCTTGTGGAGATTTGACACCTAAAATTGACTGCCACTGGCCGCGAACAGCTTCGACCACTACCTCGCCGTGTTCGCCTCCGACAAATTGGTAAATTACCGTGCGATCGGTATCCAACAAAACTCTCACTTCCCGCACAATAGTTTGCAGTATGGTTTTTAAATCCAAGGTGCTGCGAATTTGGTCTCTAACTCGCGTCAATACTCGGGCAAAATCCAAGGATTTTTGCAATTGGGCAGTGCGTTCTTGAACTTGGCGCTCCAAGTTAGCATTCAGGGTTTGCACTTCTTTATAAAGAATGTACTGCCCAATTGCCGCACAAAATTGGCTGCCTATAGCTAAAGCTTGCTCGATCTCCTCCCATTTCCACTCGGGCGACTGACCTTTTTTGATTTCTCGCCAGACTTCAAAGGATTGTCGGGGAAGGATTTGTGCAGCGCTGCTGTCAAAGCGCCCCGCCCACATTTTTTCGGTATCAATTTCATTGCGAAACACGGTCAAACAGCCGACTACTTGTTGTTGGTACTGGAGGGGAATTACCAGCAAACCCCGAATTTTAGTAGATTGGAAAGCTGGAACTAAAACTCTAAATAGAGGTTCTTTGTATAAGTCTGTAATTATCCAAGCCCTGAATTGGGAATTAGGAATTGGGAAGTTGGGAATCTTTTGGCTATTTTTGAATCCTTTGCTTAGCCATTGCTGCCAGAGGGGATGAGCTTCGAGCGCCCTGACGGTTTCCCAGTGGGGAAGTGTCGGTTGCTCGCCTGTGGCGAACAGCTCAAAGGTAGCATCGCTGCTGGCCGCGGCAATGGGAAATGCTCGATCGCTCGAGGTCGCCGATAACTTTTCACCGTTGATTTTCGGGGTATTGAGATAGAGTCTGCCGCCGCTGCCGCCCAAAGCGGTGACAGTGGCTTCTAAAGCCTGTTGCAGTTGAATGTTGGCGTGACCGTACAACAGGGCTGTGATGCGGCTCACGGTGGCTTCGCGGGCGGCTTGAGAGCGGGTTTGCTGGAGCAGCATCGAGTGGCCGATGGCACTCGACAATTGATCTGCGACGACCTGAACTACTTCTAAATCTGTTGATGAAATATTGCGGGGGGTGGAGTGGTGAGCCACTAACAGTCCCCACAGTTCGATATGAGTTTGGCGATCGTTTCCAGGCTCGTATCTAGTCACGCACGCGGGGGCCTCGCAGATATCGGTTTTGTTGTTTTGCGACACGCTCCTGCGGTGCAAAATCGGCACGACTAAGGAAGATTGCACTCCCATTGCCATCAGGTAAGCTGTGTGGCAAGGATCGAGCGATCGGTAGTGCATCTCTTCATTGACTACAGCTTGACCGGTGTCTGCGGCATCGAGGGGACTCAGGACGATCGTCCCGGAGTTAACATCTACTATTGTCCGCTGGCGCATGCGGACATACATCTCCCGCGCGTGGGGGGGAATGTCGTCTGCTGGAAAGTGCAGTCCTTTCAAGGAAGGGAGATGTATGTTATTAATTGATTCGGCAACAACTTCTCCGCTGCCGTCGGCACTAAACCTGTAAATCATGATGCGATCGCTTTTCAAAAAAGACCGCACTTCTGCTACCGTACTGGTTAAAATATCTTCTAATTCTAGAGATTGGCGGATGCGTTCTGTGATTCGCCTTACCAAAACTTCTCTGTCAAGTTTATGATGTAATTCTTGCGTGTTTTCTGTCAGTTGCATAAATCTCCTTTTGCAATAATACAACGATCCTAAAAAGTTTTGATGCGATGCGATCGCGATCGGACTCAACTGCATCAGCCAGAGTTTTTGACTGAACCGAACTGTGCTATTAATCGGCTTACTGGTTAGATACGACGGTCTATCGCCTCTGGCACCCTGAAGAAGCAAAAAAATCGGCGATTGTTGAGGTGTATTCCTTGCCTTCAACAGACAGAGCGACTTAACCAAATGATAATTATTATTTTAATCCTCTTATAAATTTCTCGCAATCTTAAATTCTCACGATCGCAATTATTTATTGTTAGGATAAGTTGACATTTGTTTGTATAACTTCATATAATGATAATTAACCTGAGTTTCGAGCGGCCCCCCGGCGCTGACAAATTTCGCTGCGCACGCTCATCAGAATTTTACCCAAATGATTTTGGCCGGTGCGATCGCAGCCGCACCCCCAGTAGTAATCCGTTGGTGAATCCTCCACAATCATTCGCTCCCCTGTGGCCAGGAGAATAGCTTGAATGTCTTGATGAGCGAGAAACTTAGTTAAAACTGCTTCGCGCATAATGGGAATTTTCACCGCTTCCCAATCAGCGCGCATCCGGTGGTTTGGATCGCGACCTAATTGGGCTGCTTCCTGAGGAGTTGGTACGGCTCGAATTGTCGCCACCAATCTTTCATCGGCACTACCGACAAATTTTTGGGCTTGATAGTAATGTTCCACAGTCAACCAATCTTGCCCGTACAGGCAAATGTCGTGCGGTGAAAAATTGGAAAAGCAGCCGTAAGGTTCCTCTACTTTATAAAAATAAATTATCATAATTATTTGAGATATTAGATTTTAAATTGTACAGGATTTATGCGTAACCTCCGTAACCTCTATAAAGTAGAGTACGCAGCGCGCACTTTACTTTATGTGGATTTAAGAATATTTATTCTTCCCTCTTCCTTCTTCCTTCTTCCTTCTTCCTTCTTCCTTCTAAAACGGCATCAGCTTTTTCAGAGCGCGGTTAGCGATATCGGCATAGCGCAGTTCGCCGCACAAAATTTTGCTCATCAACGGAGTAGCACTCGTCGATTTGACGCCCGCTCTGTAAGCAGAGCCAGTAAACTGATAGAATGCCCGAGCCAAGCGACGGGCCCAAACCATATCAGTTCCCCATTCTTCGGCGATCGCCACAGAATACTGCTCCAGGGCGTCGCCGGCACCTGAGAGAGCTCGATCGATCGCAATCGCTGCCTTAAATCCGCTAAATATGCCTGGTCGAATCCCTTCGCCGGTGAGGGGATCGGCGAGACTGGCGGCTTCTCCTACCAGTAGCGCGTTTTGGGAGTGCAATTGGCGATCGCCATCCCAGAGAGAAAGTGCGTGTTCCCGCACGTTGCTGACACTAACATCCGCACCGCACTTAGTTGCATAGTTGGCTAAAATTTTCTTCATATCTTTTGGCTTGTCACCGCGCATCGCAGCAATACTCAAAGAGTAGCCGTCAGCTTTGGGAAAGCTCCAGATAAAACCTTTTTTGATAGTACCAAAATCGAAATTAAGCGCATCGCCCTTGATTGAGCGAGTTTCTAAACTTGCGCTCAAACAAAGTTTTGGCTCTTTCAATCCCAGCCACTTAGTCATCGGCCCGCCGGCACCGTCAGCAGCAATCAAATAGCGGCAGAAAACTGGTTCTGAATTAGTTTTAACTTCCCAAACAGAGTTCTTAAATTCAATTCCTTTGACTTCTGTTGAATCTCTCAGTTGGGCACCATTTTTTTGAGCTTGTTTAATTAAAAAGTCATCAAATACATCTCGCTGTACCATCCACATTGGCGAAGCTACCTGAACTTGCACCGGATCTTCCATTTTCCAGGTGTAGCTAACTTTGTTAACTTTCATAGAAATAGCTGGCGTTAGGTCAAAATCGAGCCATTGGGCGATCGCCGAAGAAACACCACCGCCACAAGGTTTCTTGCGGGGCCAAGACGCTTTTTCCAGTACCAAAACAGAACGTCCCAGAAGAGCCAGATGATAAGCTGCTGTGCTGCCTGCCGGGCCTGCACCCACAATAATGCAATCAAATATTTTTGTCATCAGTCATCAGTCATTAGTCATTGGCCATTAGTCATTAGTCATTAGTCATTGGTCATCAGTCATTAGTCATTAGTCATTAGTCATTAGTCATTAGTCATTTTTTAGCGGTCATTTTTTAGTAGTCTGTTGTCATTAGTTATTAGTTGAGCAGTCCTGAACACAGAAACCCGGTTTCTTAATATCAACAGTCATGGCAGCAAGATTGTCGCAGAAACCGGGTTTCTTAAGACTATCGTGCGTCCACGACTGTTGATGTTATTAGTCATTGTCCCTGATTTGTGAGTTGGCAACTAATGACTGCTGACTGCTGACTAATGACTGCTGACTAATGACTGCTGACTAATGACTGCTGACTACCGACTTTTATACTGTCGTGATATCTTTCTCTTTCGCTGCCAGAACTTCTTCTATTTTGGCAATGTACTTGTCCGTCAGCTTTTGAATTTTATCTTGCAAGTCTCGCGATTCATCTTTAGAGATATCGCTGCTTTTTTCCTGCTTGCGAATCGAGTCAACGGCATCGCGGCGGATATTGCGAATTGCGACTTTACCTTCTTCGGCAAACTTCGCGGCCATTTTGACAAATTCTTGGCGTCTCTGGCTTGTCAGCGGCGGAATGTTCAAGCGAATAACTGCACCGTCGTTGTTGGGTACGAGTCCTACATCTGACAGGGAAATTGCTTTTTCGATCGAGGTCAGCGCTGTGCGATCGAACGGTTGAATGTTGATCGTAGTCGCATCCGGGGTGCCGATATTGGCAAGGGATTTGATCGGAGTTGGAGATCCGTAATAATCTACCATGACTCGATCGAGCAGGGAGGCGTTGGCGCGTCCCGTCCGAATAGTATTAAAAGACCGTTGAGTAGCCTCAACAGCCTTTTGCATATGATCTTCTGCTTCAGCTAACTTCACAAATTCCTCCGACAAGGGTTCCAATAGATTCTCCCATTACGGCGCGGTAGATGTTGCCCGAGACCGAGAGGTCAAATACCATAATAGGAATATTATTTTCTTTGCACAGGGCGATCGCGGTACTGTCCATCACCCGCAAGTCTTGGTTCAAGACGTGGGCGTAGGTGAGGGTTTGATACCTGCGCGCGTTGGGGTTGACGTGGGGGTCGGAATCGTACACCCCATCTACCTTAGTCGCTTTAAAAATCACCTCTGCATCAATTTCAGCCGCCCGCAAAGCGGCTGTAGTATCAGTAGTAAAAAAAGGATTGCCAGAACCGGCACCAAAAATCACTACCCGTTTTTTTTCCAGGTGCCGAATGGCGCGCCGCCGAATGTAGGGTTCAGCTACTTCTTGCATGGCGATCGCCGATTGCACTCTCGTGGGCACACCTGCTTGTTCCAGTGCATCCTGCAAAGTGATAGCATTCATTACCGTAGCAATCATGCCCACATAGTCGGCTGTTGCCCGATCCATCCCTGCGGAAGCTGCTTTCACGCCGCGAAAAATGTTGCCGCCGCCGACAACGATCGCGATTTGAATGCCTTGGGACACGACTTTGGCCACTTCCTGGGCGATCGACCCAACGACTACCGGATCGATACCGTAGCCCAAGCTGCCCATCAGCGCTTCACCGCTGAGCTTCAGCAAAACCCGCTGATAAACCATCCCCATGTCGCCACTATTTTTTTACTCTTTTTGTCTCCACCATAAGATAGCAGCACGGGTGCATTTTGAACATAAATTGCCTGGAACAGGCTTTTGAGCTTGTTCCAGAACACCTTGGAATGTTGGCTGTTGACTGTTGACTGTTGACTGTTGACTGTTGGCGGATGGCAAAAAAACGGTTTCTCCTAAAAATCCTCGAACTCTCCAAGAGATATTTACGCAGAAACCGTATTCCCCCCCCCGCCTGCGTCTATGACTGCCTTAGTTCAATCCTTGGGAACGAAATCAAGAGCAGCAGAATTCATGCAGTAACGCTGACCGGTGGGTTTGGGCCCGTCGTTGAATACGTGGCCCAGATGAGCGTCACAAACAGCACACAGTACCTCTGTGCGGCGCATGAACAAGGCGTTATCCGCCTCATTCCTGACATTTTCTTCTTTTATCGGAGCGTAGAAACTCGGCCAACCGGTACCGGAATCGTACTTTGTTTCTGATTTAAATAGCTCAGTGCCGCAGCAAATACACTTATAAATTCCGGGCTTTTTGTTGTCGTGATATTCGCCGCTAAAAGCTCTTTCCGTTCCTTTTTTTCTTGTGACTTTGAACTGTTCAGGCGTAAGTTGCTGTTGCCATTCGGCGTCGGTTTTCTTAACTTTGTCTGTCATGGCTTAATGTTTGGTGTAGATGAAAGTAGTTGTTTGTAGTTAACAATTAACGGTTAATATTATCTCCTTATATTACCGCCACATAAAGGCATAGAGCGTGAGGACTTTAGTCCTCAGAGGACTGAAGTCCTCACTACGAACATTTTTGAGGGACAATTTATTGGAGATAATATGACTGTATCTTGCTGTTAACTCATGCCTCCATTAATATTAACCTAATTGGCTCGAAATGAACATACCAGGGAAAAGGATTGTCCTTAATCGCCCGCCACTTTTCCTTGAAAACTTCAGCTTGCAAGTGATAATCTTGGGAATCATCGGGAGGCGAGTGCAACTTGAGATATAATGTCACCCGGTGCGGAGTTTCCACCGTTGAGGCGATCCAACAAGCAAAAGTATTTTCGCGATCGCACCCGCTAACAAAACTGACTTGATGAGCCCGAATTCCCACAGAAACCAAAGATTTCGGAATTGGTTCGACGACAGTCAAAGTGCAGCCCCAGCCGATCGCCTCCACGACGGTTTCTGCAACAGGTTTAGCAGCACAGAAGTTCTTACAGCCCGTCAACTGGGCGACGGTGAAGTTGCGCGGGCGATCGAAAATGTTCTGTTTGGTATCAAAGGCGATCGCACTTCCGTCAGCCAAAACCAACAGATTTGTGCACACCCGGTAAACCTCCTCTAAATTGTGGCTGACAAACAAAGTAATGCCCCGATAATTAGCCAGAGTCTGCATTAACTCCCGTTCCAGTTGACTCCGCAAGTGCGTGTCCAAAGCCGAAAACGGTTCATCTAACAGCAGCAATTCTGGCGAGCTCACTATTGCCCTCGCCAAAGCCACCCGCTGCTGCTGGCCTCCCGAAAGTTCCTGCGGATAGCGGTTTTCCATTCCCAACATTTGCACCGAAATCAATTGTTCTTTTACCCGAAGTTTTTGCTCGCTTGCCGATAAATGCTGCAAGCCAAAAGCAATATTTTCAGCCACAGTCAAGTGAGGAAACAAAGCATAGTTTTGAAACAAAAAACCGATACGGCGGTCTTTAGAAGGCACATTAATACCCTCTGCTGAGTCAAATAAAACCCTGCCGTTGACGGCAATTTTACCGCTGGTTGGAGTTTCCAAACCGGCGATGCAGCGCAGAGTCATGCTCTTGCCAGAACCCGACGCGCCCAAAATTCCCAGCACTTCCGGCCCGAGATCGAAGCCAACATCCAACGCAAAGCCAGAGAGAGGTTTAAAGATGTTTAAAAAAAGTCCGCTTTCCGGTTGTATTTTTTGGGGTTTTATGGTAATATCAGAGGCGGATTTGGAAAGATGAGATTGCAGTTTATAGTTGGGATTGACTTGGGGGGAGATTCTTTGTAAATCCGTCCAAAAATTAACAGCAGTGAGCATCGTCAAAGAAATACTGAGCACAATCAAAACCCAAATACCAGCTTGCCTCATATCCCCAGTTTCCACAGCAAAATAAATTGCCATCGGGATAGTTTGAGTTTGTCCCGGAATATTCCCCGCTAACATCAACGTCGCGCCGAATTCACCCAAAGCGCGGGCAAATGCCAGAATAGTTCCGGCTAAAATTCCCGGCCACGCTAGCGGCAACATAATTCGCCAAAAAACTTGCCACTCCGAGGCGCCTAAAGTGCGGGCTGCGTTGAGAAGATTGGCATCAATTTGCTCAAAAGATCCCAAAGCAGTTTTGTACATCAGGGGAAATGATACGACGGTGGCTGTAATGGCGGCGGCTTGCCAAGTGAAGATGATTGTTAAGTCGAATTTTAGCAAGAATTGACCGATCGCGCCATTTCTCCCAAACAACAGCAGCAGCAGGAATCCGACTACTGTGGGCGGCAAAACTAAGGGAGAGATGAAAATGCCTTCAATCAAGGCTTTACCTCGGAGGCGGGTGGAAAGCATCCAGCGGGCGGCGGCGATTCCGAGAAAGAAGGTAAAGCAGGTGGCGATGGCTGATGATTTCAGGGATATCCAGAGCGGAGAAAAATCAAATTCCATAAATCGTAGGGGCGGGTTTCACCAACAATAATTGCCTCAAACAAATAATTTCCTAAACCCGCCCCCACCCAAAGATAAATCAAAATGTACAATTTTCGCATTCGCTAGTAGGGGCGGGTTTTACCAACAATCTCGGGCTAATACCAATAATCTCGTAAACCCGCCCCCACGAACACGGCAAATCGAAATGTACCTCTTTGAATACACAAGGTTATCTGTTGTGTGGGGGCCGGTTTATATATCTTGTTGGCGGGAGTTAGATATTGTTGGTAAAACCCGCCCCTACAAAATTTCGTTGTATGAGACTGGTTAGCTCGCTAGACCGAATCCGTATTTCTGAAATACTATTTTAGCGCGATCGCCCGCCAAAAACTGCACAAACGCTTTTGCCGCCACCAGGCTGCGGCTGTTTCTGATAACTGCTAGCGGATAAACAATGGGAGAGTGCAAATTTTCGGCAGCCGTTAGCTGTACAGTTACTTTGTCGGATGTTTTGGCATCTGTGGCGTAAACTATACCAGCATCAACGTTACCGCTTTCGACAAATGTCAGGACTTGGCGGACGTTATTTCCGAACACTAATTTTGGCTTAATTTGCTGCCACAATCCTAGTTTAGTTAGCATTTCCTGGGCGTATTGTCCGACAGGTACGCTGTTGGGTTCGCCGAGCGCAATTTTCTTGATTTTGGCATCTGTCAACTGTTTAAAATCGCTCAAAACTGCGCCCTTTTTGGGAGCAATCAAAACCAGGCGATTTGTCAGCAAATTGCGGCGCGTTTCGTTAAGGAGCAGATTAGCTTGCTGCAAAGCATCCATTTGTTTGGTAGCGGCGCCCAAAAATATATCTACCGGGGCTCCTTGCTGAATTTGTTGCGCTAGAGCGCCGGAAGCACCAAAATTATAAGTGATATTCACATTGGGATTGCTGCTTTGATAAACTGTCTTGATTTCTGTTAATGCTGGCGAGAGACTGATAGCCGCAGATACGGTTAAAGACGTGCGCTGCTGCGCTGTCGCTGGAGAAACACTCTGAAATAAGTTCCAACTAATTAGTAGTAGCAGCGCTAAAACGGCTACTATAATCAAGTTAAAGATGCGTTTTCTTTCCACAGGGTTATGTTCTGATTTCCCACAGGGCGTTTGACACTCTCGGTAGTAGTAAGGTGCACAGCGCGCACCCTACAAGTAGAGTCTGTTTGTCTGGGACGATCGCCGTCTAATGACTAATGACTAATGACTAATGACTAATGACTAATGACTAATGACTAATGACTAATGACTAATGACTATTCCCGCCATTTGACAGAACAGCCGATCGCATCTGTACTGGAAGGCTCTACCTGTTCGTCTTTGAGCAATTGGTCGATCGCGCTTCGCAGATAAGAAACCTGCACCGCCCCCGGATCGTCGGCGTTGTCGTCAATTAAACCTTTATAGCGCAATCTGCCATCTTGGTCTAACAAAAAAACCTCCGGCGTTTTAGAAGCCCCAAAACTTTCAGCCACATCTTGAGCAACATCTCGGATGTACGGGAAGTTGAGTTGATTGTTGGCTGCAAAAATTTTCATGTTGTCAAAACTGTCGTCGGGATGCTGGTTTGCATCATTAGCATTAATCCCGATTAAAGTAACATCTCGCTCTTGAAAATCGGCTTGCAGTTCTTTCAGGCGATCGAGATACAACTGCACGTAAGGGCAATGATTGCAGATAAATACTACCCCGATCGCGCGATACTTTTCTAAATATCGAGCTAAATGGTGAACTTCTTCGTCAACTCCCGGCAGTTCAAAATCGGGAGCGTAGCCGTTAATCGGAGTACCCATTGTTTCCCTTAGTAAATTTATGTTTGCAGCAGGTGAATATCTGTATTTGCACCATCAAATATGGCAGGAGCGGCACGAATTAAATTGGCTGTTTTTTGGCGGTAGCTTAATTCTCACCTGGCCAACAGCCTATTTTCATTCGCAACCAAACGATTTATTCCTCGTCTTGCTTGAGCCAACCTTTCGCCAGAGCTTGATATCCAATCATTTTGTATGTTAATTTGGCGGCGGTAAATTCTGAAACTACAGAATCTACCACAGGTGCTAGTTCCATAATGTCGCAGCCGATTACTTCGTAGGACTCGAAGACGCGGCGCAAAAATCCGGTGAGCGAATACCAATTTAACCCGCCCGGTTCGGGTGTGCCAACGCCTGGTATTAATGTCGGATCGATGCCGTCTAGGTCGATCGTCAAAAATACCCGTTTCGTTGTTATGCTGGCAATGGCGCGATCGGCCCAATCCGGTTGAGTAGCAATTTCGCGAGCTCGAAAGACGTTTAGCTGTTTGGCTTTAATCAAGTCGGCTTCTTCCTTGCAGATGGCGCGAATCCCGATTTGCAGTGTGGGTAAGCCCATATCGACAATCCGGCGCATCACGCAGGCGTGGTTGTGGATCGAGCCTTCGTATTCGTGGCGCAAGTCGCCGTGGGCGTCGATTTGCACGACTGTGAAGGGTTCATCCGGGTATCCTTGGCGGTAGCCTTCGACAACGCCGGCGGTGATGCTGTGCTCGCCTCCGAGGGAGATTACAAATTTATTTTCACCAATTAGCTGCTGTACGGTTTTTTGCGTGACTCGCAGCATTTCTGAGGATGACACTGGTTGGCTGTTGCGAGTATCGGCGATCGGCATTGCGGTATAAATGCCGACATCGTAGCAAACCTCTGAATCGAGTTCTTCGTCGTAACATTCGAGCTGGTGAGAAGCTTCTAGCAGTTTAGCCGGCCCGTTTTCGCAGCCTCGGCGGTAGGTGGTGGTTGCCTCGTAGGGAATTGGTAAAATAACTACTTTGGCTGTGTCGTAGTCGGGTACAATTTCGGAACCGAGAAAGGGCACGACAGATGTTGCAGCGATCGTTGGCATAAGGGAAATTTCAATAAGGCAAAAAAGTCAGCATCTTTAATCCTGACATAATATCGGCTCTAACTGCAAAGTAGTCAGTTGACAGTTGACCTGTGACAGTTGACAGTTGACTCCGAAAGCAGCTTTCCCGCTTGCTTAGAGAAGGGTTGACTCCGAAAGCAGGAAAGCAGCTTGCCCGAAAAGCCTGTGGAAGAGTTGGCAGTTGTTAGCTGGCAGTTGAGAGGAAAGTAGAATTACTAATGCCAGATGCCCCATTCCCAATTCTTTAATCTAAAATCTAAAATCTAAAATCTAAAATCCCATGACACCTTCTACTCCCGTTCCCTCAACAGTTGCTGCACCTCAAACCTGGCTGTGGAAAGGTTTTCCGATTTGTTACCAGGCTGCGGGAACCCAGGGCCCTGCGGTGGTTTTTGTCCACGGTTTCGGGGCGTCTTGGGGCCACTGGCGTCAGAATTTACCGGCGTTGGCTGCTGATTGTCGCTGTTTTGCGATCGACCTTATCGGTTTTGGCGGTTCTGCGAAACCGGCGCCCAAGCTTGAGATTGACTATACTTTTGAAACTTGGGGACAGTTGATTGCTGATTTTTGTCGGGAAGTTGCGGGCGGGCCGGCTTTTTTGGTGGGAAATTCGATCGGCTGCGTAGCAATTATGCAAGCCGCTGTTGATTTTCCCGATATTGCTTCTGGTGTAATTTTAATTAATTGTTCCCTGCGCTTGCTGCACGATCGCAAACGCGCCGAAATGCCTTGGTATCGCAGTTTTGGAGCACCAATTGCACAAAAAGTTTTAAATGTCAAGTGGATTAGTCAATTATTTTTCAAACAATTAGCAACGCCGAATACAGTAAAAAAAGTGCTTTTGCAAGCTTATCACCGTCCCGAAGCTGTCACCGACGAACTTGTAGAAATGTTGTTAAAACCAGCACGAGACAGCGGCGCAGTGGATGTATTTGTGGCATTTATCAGCTATTCTCAAGGGCCGTTACCGGAGGATTTGTTGCCGCGTTTGAACTGTCCTGCTTTGATTGTGTGGGGCGCAAATGACCCTTGGGAGCCGATCGCCCTCGGGCGAGAATTAGCCAAGTTTCCGGCTGTAGAAAAGTTTATTCCCCTGGAGGGAGTCGGTCACTGTCCCCAAGACGAAGCGCCGGAATTGGTCAATCCTATTTTACTCGAATGGATTAAAGAGCGATTCCCTACGGGATAGCTACGCTTCACGGCTTTTTAGGTTTGTAGTTGCGCTTGAGCGCCAAGAGCCAAACTATAAACTTAGATTTAATAGACATCTCCCAAAAAGCAAGTCTTGGGCAGGCAAGATGCCTGCCCCACAAGAATTATTGGAGAAATCTAATGTGCCCGATGCGTCCAAAACTGAAATTTAAACAAACAAGAAACTATCACGAGTAAAGCCGCCTTGAATCACAGCTATTTGGTCAGAAGTACCAGCCAAATTTATCGAGTTACCAACAATATTGTAGTCCGAGAGCTGTCCGTGTAACTGAATGCGATCGATTCCCTGTTGGAAATCCTGAATCAGTGCAACTCCTGTTCCCTGATAGTAGCTAATTGCCGCATCACCGAGCACAAAAACATCTCTACCCCTACCACCAATCAGTACATCCGTTTCATTACTTCCGGGTGTAGCACTGGATGGATTGACTCCAATCAGCGTATCATTGCCACGCGCACCCGAAAGTGTATCGTTACCCGCTCCTCCTACTAAATTATTGTCGAGATTATTTCCGGTAAGGACATCTACATTGGGAGTACCTGTGACGTTAACGAAATTGTCTACAGTAAAATTCAGAGTGCCGATACCGGGTAAATTGTTAACCGCCAAACTCTTCTGCGACAAATCCACATTAATAGAAGCTGTGCCACTACCTGTAGAAGCATCGATGGTATTAAGCTGTCCCAAAGGAGCTGTAATGCGTTCGATTCCCTGAAGGGTATCTGTGCCGGCTGCGCCTTTATCTACAATACCTTGAGCTTTAATCGTAATGCCGTTGACAAGGGAAAGATAGCTGATTGTATCGGTGCCTAATCCTCCTGTTATGGTATCTGTGCCGCTACTACCTAAGATGAAGTTATCTAAACTATCTCCAGTAATATTGTCGTTTCCTGCTGTAGTGCTAATACTGTTAGCTGGTGGAGTAGGTGGAGTTTGGTTTTGGGGAGGTAGAGCAGAACGGGTAAGTTCTGCGCCTTGGTTTTGAGGAGGAGGATTGCCCATCGCACCTTGGTTTTGAGGAGGAGCATTGCCCATCGCACCTTGGTTTTGAGCATTGAGATTGCCCATCGCGCCTTGGTTTTGAGGAGGAGGATTGCCCATCGCGCCTTGGTTTTGAGGAGGAGGATTGCCCATCGCACCTTGGTTTTGAGCCGGAGGATTGCCCATCGCGCCTTGGTTTTGAGGAGGAGGATTGCCCATCGCACCTTGGTTTTGAGGAGGAGGATTGCCCATCGCGCCTTGGTTTTGAGGAGGAGGATTGCCCATTGCGCCTTGATTTTGAGGAGAAACATTACCAGGTGCAGTGATTGAATTTGGATTAGGGAATAGTGGTGGCATGGTGTAATTACCTCGGTTTTCTAAGTTTGAAGCAGTTGTCAGGCTAAAAGAATAAATTCTCGATCGCCTTTAATTTCGTCGCTACAATCATTAAGCTGGTTCAAAATGACATTTATCCCTGTGCTGGCATTACAGTTTTGTAATCTGGAGCAATTAGCGTTTTTCCGAATTGTCAGGTATATTACGATCGCCCGGTGGACGGGGTGGAATGCCCAAAATTTGAATCAACCGCGCTTCGGTGACTCCCAACTTTTTCGCGGCACCGGGAATATCTAAAGGAGGTGGAGGTGGTGGGTACAGCGGGCGATTATTGTCACTTGGCGGTTCTGGCGGTTTGGCGGGTAGCCCCAAAGCTTCGATTAACTCGGCTTCGGTGATTCCTAATTGTTTGGCCGCAGCGGCAAAATCTATACGGGGCGGATGTCTGCGCTCTCGATCGGGTGCGGGTTGGCTTTGGGCTAGTGCGATGTTAAAACTGACTGTAGTTCGATCGCCCAAAGTGAAGCTGCTCAATCCCAGCAGCAAAGCTGTAGCAGGTAATGCGAGTAGTGCAGGATTTTTCATGGTAGTTATAATTGCCGCCAAAAAGTTGATAGCAGCATCAAACTACCCAAACATGACCGGGAACTCTGCGGATAGATTACAATTTTGTAATTAAATTAAATAAATAATCACGGTATAATCACAACGCATCGGTGAATCTATGAATGTTCTATACGTTGAAGATGAAGAAAAAATCGCTAATTTTGTTTGTATCGGCTTGAAAGAACAAGGCTTTGTTGTCGATTATTGCGATAATGGCAACGATGGCTATGGGCGGGCGATGGATAATCAGTATGATGCGATCGTCCTCGATATTGTTTTGCCGGGAAAAGACGGATTATCTATCCTCAAACATCTGCGAAAGGCCGGGCGCAATGTACCTGTGATTTTATTGACTGCTCGCAATGAACTAGACGATCGCATTGAAGGCTTACATCTCGGTGCTGATGACTATTTAGCTAAACCGTTTTTTGTTGAGGAGTTAGTTGCTCGCATTCATGCTGTAGTGCGGCGTGCTTCGGGCGATGGGCAAAATATTCTGAGTGTTGGCCCCGTTAAGCTCGATCGCATTCTCCGAGAAGTTACTTGCGATCGCCATACAGTCGAACTGACAACCCGCGAGTTTAATCTGTTGGAATATCTGATGCGATCGCCCGGTAGGGTACTCACCCGCACCCAAATCCTCGAACATATCTGGGGCTATGATTTTAATCCGAATACGAATGTAGTAGATGTATGTATTCAACGCATTCGCAAGAAAATTGAACCTATCGGCGGTATGGGATGGGTTGAAAGCGTGCGCGGCGTTGGCTATCGGTTTCGCAAACCAGATGCAGCATCATGAAACTCCAATCTTTTCGCTTTCGCATAGCTCTATCCTCTGCTGTGCTGGCAAGTATTGCTCTGATTGGCTTTGGTGTTGTTTCGTGGTGGTTGATTTACGACGCTAAAGTCAAGCGTCTTGATGCTGAAATAGAAACTCAGTTGCTCCACGCTACCCGTCCGCGATCGCCCGAATGGGATGCTTATACTGATTCTTTGCCCTTACTTTTGGGCATGAATGGGGAAACAATCGTCGCTTTGGTAGTGACTCAAAGAGATGGTAATTTAATCTACAAATCGAGCCAGTGGCCCGATGGACTTGATGCGAATTCCCTATGGCGATCGCTGCCGCTACCCCCTCCCGATCGCGGCAGAAGAGATTTTGAATTACAACCTCCCCCTCCACCAAATCCACTAGATCCGCCACCTCCAGATCGCCTCAATTTATTTCCACCGCCCGAAAGAAGACCCCCGCACGATGGACTGCCGACGTTCGATCGACCCCCACACGATCGACCCCCGCACGATCGACTTCATCCTCCTGGTGCGATCCAAGCTAAGCTAGCAACCCAGCATACTAGCACTGCAATTTGGCGTGTCGGCGCGATTAATTCTCCTGATTTTCAAGCAGCCATCGCCGTTAACTTGCAAGCTATCGATCGGGAAATGACATCTATTGGTAATATCTTTCTATTTTCTATTCCCATAGCGCTTTTACTCGTAGCCGGTGGAGCGTGGTTGATATCGAGGAGTATTCTCTATCCAATTGGGCGACTCACGATGGCGATCGGCAATGTCACCGTACAAGGGCTAGATCGGCGCGTCCCCGTCGGTTCAACGGATATAGAGTTTGTGGAATTAATTTTTGTGTTCAATCAGATGTTAGAACGTCTGGAGCGAAGTTTTAAACAAGCTTCTCGTTTTAGTGGAGATGCTGCTCACGAATTAAAGACTCCGCTGGCAATTTTGCAAGGGCAACTAGAACTGGCTTTGCATCAAGTTGAATCTGGTTCACAGGTGCAGCAAACCCTGAGTAATTTATTGGATGAAGTGCACAGATTGAGTGAAATTACCCGCAAACTTCTCTTACTTTCTCTAGCGGATGCCGGACGTATGGGTTTACATCGGGTTGAGGTGAATATGTCGGCTTTGCTATCGGAAATTGCCGAAGATATGGAACTGCTAGCACCACATTTAGATGTGCAAATGGAAATCGCTCCTAAGTTATTTATACAGGGCGATCGCGATTTGCTGGTGCAGGTTTTGCAAAATCTGGTTGGGAATGCCATTAAATATAATTTACCGAAGGGTTGGCTCCGGTTACAGGCTGAGTGTCAGGAAAAAAGAGTAATTGTGAAAATTGTCAATAGTTCTCAAGATATTTCTTTGAGCGAGCGCGATCGTATTTTTGAGCGCTTCCATCGCGGCGACTCCACTCAAACCCAAAAAATCGAAGGATCGGGATTGGGACTAAGCCTAGCACGGGAAATCGCACGGGCCCACGGCGGCGATATCAAACTAGATGCTGCTATCCTCGGTCAAACAGCGTTTATACTGAGCTTACCTGTGGGCCATCGCTATTAACGGAACTCGAAAATTTTTAAGAAGACTTATCTTGAAATACATCTGCGTTTATCTGCGTTAAGAAGCGGTTTCGGGATCGATCGAAGATTTATGCAATAAGTCTCAAGGTTAAGGATATTTTACGTTCTGCCTCGTGCGATCGCCGAGCGAGGCTATTTTGCAGCCTCTAGTACCAGCATTCGATCCTGTTGGCGAGCCAGACCTCTGTCCAGCGGTTTACCCACTGCGGTTATTGTACCTTATCTACCTGAAAAAGGCTATACTCGATCTCTTCCCAATTACTCACAATTTTATTAATTTTATATTATCAATAAAATTTTCGGTATGATAAAACTTCACTCAACTTCTACCCATAGGTAGCCAACTGTGGTAAACTATGGTCACGATATCGGGGTCTGTGCTGGTCATGCAGTTAGTCGAAAAGCATATTATCTCTCGGACTCACTGGCTGTATCCACAGCTAAATAATTTATGCTTTCTCTCCAAAAATCTGTTCAATTATGCCAATTACCTGATCCGACAAAAGTTTATTGCCACAGGAGAATACCTCAACTACTATCAAGTTGACAAACTTGCCGCAGGTACACCAGATTATATCGCTCTGCCAGCAAAGGTGAGCCAGCAAACTTTATTAAGGCTGCATGAAAGCTGGAAATCATTTTTTCAGGCAACAGCAACCTACAACCAGCAAAAATCTCTGTTTGAGTCTCGCCCGAAATTACCGAAATACAAACATAAAACAGCAGGGAGAAATGTTGTCACCTATACACAACAAGCCATTTCAAAAACTTGGTTGAAAAAAGGAATTATTCATCTATCCAAAACCTCAATTTTTCTGCCGACTCGTGTCAAAGCTGTCAACCAAGTAAGAATCGTACCAAAAACTTACCACATCGTCGTGGAAGTGGTGTATGAGGTATTACAATCAGGTGGCTCTAACGATGGTACGGAGGCAATTGCAGGGATTGACATCGGGTTAAACAACCTGGCAACCATCGTCTCAAACCAAGCAGGATTGAAACCAGTTATCGTCAATGGGAGACCCTTAAAAGCCCTCAATGCTTATTACAACAAACAAAAAGCCAAGAGCCAATCTTGCTTACCAAAGAATCAAAAAACCTCAAAAAAAATTCAGCGACTGACGCACAAACGCAACTGCAAGATAGATAACTACCTGCACAACGCAAGTCGTTTTATTATCGATTGCCTGGTAGCTAACCGCATCGGGACACTGGTAATCGGCAAAAATGATGGTTGGAAGCAGTCCATTAACTTGGGGAAACGCAACAACCAAAACTTTGTTTCTGTGCCTCATGCTCGCTTTATTAAAATGCTAACTTACAAAGCGCAGTTAGCGGGTATGGAGGTGATTATTACTGAAGAAAGTTACACATCTAAGTGTTCTTTGTTAGATAACGAGCCGATTGGCAAGCATTCCTTATACCAGGGAAGAAGAATTAAACGCGGCTTATTTCGTGCCAGTGACGGGACTTGTATCAATGCCGATGTTAACGGCAGTGCTAATATAGTCCGAAAAGTATTCCCCAACGCTTTTGCTGAGGGGATACAGGGCGTGGTAGTACGTCCGGTAAGGGTTACTCCTTACAAAACGACCAGATGTGGCAAGTGAGATATTTGTCTATCAAATCTGTAACTATGGACAACTTGAGCATCGACACTAAAACCCGCGCCGTCAAGCTGGGTTCGGATTGCATAAACCTAAACAAAGAAGAATATATCGTGCTGCTGCTGTTGAGCAAGCACTACGGCAAGTATGTCGAACCTGCAGCGATTTTTAATGTGCTGTACAAGCGTCCCCCAACAGGTGACGAAGAGCAAATAATAGTCGATCGCATTTTTGAACTCAGGAGAAAGTTAAAAGACAACGGCGACACATCCATGCTCATTCATACCGAACCAAACGGCAGCGGCAAATATGGCATTCTCGCAGTAGAAAGTCCCGTGGAAATCAACGGCGAAATTTTGCAGCCGCCGGAACAAAAATCCGAATCCGAGCAACTTTTAAACAATCGCTACCGGGTGATTGAAAAGCTGGGAGAAGGAGGTTTCGGCTTAACATTGCTCGCCGAAGACACACAAATGCCTTCGCACCGATGTTGCGTCATTAAGCAGCTCAAAACCCACACCGATCATCCTCACATTGACCAAAGCGTTCGAGAGCGTTTTTCTCAAGAAGCTGCTGTTTTGGAAAAGTTGGGCGAAGGACATTCTCAAATTCCCAAACTCTACGGTCACTTTGAGGAAAATGGTTTATTTTTCTTAGCCCTAGAATGGATAGACGGGGAAACGCTGAGCAACCGAGTAAAAGTTGCTGGCAAAATGAGCGAGGATCGAGTCAAGGAAATTCTCACAAGTCTGCTGCCAGTTTTGGATTACATCCACGGAAAACAGATTATTCACCGAGATATTAAACCGCAAAATATTCTTTTGCGCAAGTCTGACGGTGAACCAGTGCTGATAGATTTTGGCGTAGTTAAGGAAACAATTAATCAAGCGGTAACTACTGGGGGAAATGATGTAACTATCTCCATTGGAACGCCGCAATTTATGTCCCCGGAACAAGCCGCAGGCCGACCGGAATATTCTAGCGATTTGTACAGTTTGGGATTGACTGCAATTTATTTGCTGACTGGAAAGTGGCCGCAGGAGTTGGAAACTGACCCCCTAACTCGGGAGATGCTTTGGCAGAATCACGCATCAAAGGTGAGTATCAGATTTGCGGCGGTTCTGGATAAAGCGATTAGGTTTCACCCCCGAACTCGGTTCGCTAATGCTAAGGAAATGTTGGCGGCTTTGCAGGAGCCGACAGCGGCTACTTTGGCGAGCAGTCACGAGCAGGCTAAGTCTCAAAAAAGCAGCAAAAAAATCTGGCTTATTTATGTATTTTTGATATTTTTAATTGCTTTAGGTGCTGGTGCTTTTGTATTCAAAAAAGAGTTGATAAGTATCCTCAAAGATGCCGTACACTTAGCTGAGAGGAGCCTGAATCCTAGCGATTCTCAAGTGCCCTCTTTGCCGGGGGTAGCAGCGGAAAATGCCCAGACTTCCTGGCCCGTAGATGCGAGCATTTACATCAGTGCGGGCGATCGCATTTTGTTTGCTAGCACCGCCACTCCTGACAAGCAAGCAGGAGTTCGCGCGATCGCCGCCGGTGACTTCAAAACGGCGGTAAATCAGCTAGAAGCGGCTTTAAAAGTCGATCGCACCGATCCGGAAACTTTGATTTATCTCAACAACGCTCGACTCGGGACTGCGGAAGCTCTCTCAATTGCGGCGGTAGTTCCGATTGGTGACAATCTCAGCGCCGCGGCGGAAATCTTGCGCGGCATAGCTCAAGCTCAAGACGAAGCAATTAAGGCGGGAGTGCCTTTAAAGGTGGTGATTGCTGATGACGGTAACGATGAAAATCGGGCCCAAGCTATTGCGAACAGTCTGATCGCAGATAGCAGTATTTTAGCGGTTGTCGGTCACGGCACCAGCAAAACTTCGATCGCAGTTGCTCCAATTTACAGTCAAAATCAAATGGTGGCGATCGCACCTACGAGCACGAGCATTGAATTAGCAACGGTTCCGAGGCGCGCCGACGGAGTAAACTATTTCTTTCGGACGATTCCGAGCGACCAATTTACAGGTACGGCTTTAGCTCGCTATATGTTAAATAGCCTGAAAAAAAGCACGGCTGCGGTTTTTTACAATTCCAAAAGTTCTTATAGCAAGTCGCTGCAAACAGCTTTTTCTACTACTTTGATTTTGGAAGGCGGTCAAGTAGTTAAGGAAGTAGATTTATCTGAGCCAAATTCGGCGGCGAAACAGGATGGGATTGCAGCCGATGTGTTGGTTTTGCTACCGGATTCAGATACAGTAAATGCCTCCCTAGAAATTGCTCGCCACAATCAAAAAGGTTTACCGATAATTGGCGGCGATGCTCTCTACAATACGGATTTATTAAAACAGGGCACAGAAGTTTTGAGCGGGGCGGTAATTTCTGTTTCTTGGCATTTTGCTGATAGTAAAAATCTAAATTTTGCACTTTTGGCTAGAGATTTGTGGGGAATTGATGTTAACTGGCGGACGGCGATGAGTTACGATGCGGTGCAGGTGTTGCGGATGGGAAGGTCGATCGGGAAAATTGATCCCAATAGCGGTCGAGCGGGACGGGTGATGTTGGCGAAAACCTTGGCGGGTGCGGATTTTAAGGTTAGCGGTGCGACTGGGGAAATTAGATTTTTGTCGAGCGGCGATCGCAATAGCAATGTAGTTCTTTTGCAAATTGTACCCGATTCTAAATCAGGTGCAGGTTACGATTTTGCGCCAGTAAATCGATTTTAGATTTGAGATTTGGGATTTTAGATTTTAGATTTTAGCTTACTCCCGGCATTTAGAGCGGATGTTGCTAGAAGAGGTGCTTAGGGATGTGGAGAGGTAGAGGCGATCGCTTCCTAGTCCATCATAGACCTGTTTAGGATTAATGCTCTTGCTGATAAGTACAGCAAAATACCATTACAAAGATGCCAAAGAAAATGGGTGCCAGTGGAAAAGTAAGGACAAATTGCCCGATCGAGAGTTCGGAATGAAAGGGCTAACAGGAATACCCCCGATGCTGTTAATAGAACTAATGGCTCACGCTTTTGCTGTTGATAGTGATATAGTCCAAGCCCTAGTAACACTAAAAATGCAGGAGCATAAGAAAGAGCACCGTTGAGAACATTTGTAAATTTATTGCTGAAGTTGCTGGCAAATAAAAATCCTACGAGTAATCCTCCTGCATATCCATATTTCATCCTAACTACTTGACGGCTATAGAGCCATAAAAACCCAAGCTGAAAGAGCATAATAGGAATCACATCTAGTAATCTTGCCCATTGTGTCGCAAATGTATGAAATAGGGCACTTCCAATACCAATACTGGTGGCTAAACTAATCAATATCCAAATACCAGTCGGTACTTTTTGCTGTTGCCGAGTCTATTGAAAAATAGCCCATGCTGCAATGAGGAAAGAAATATTAGATACAGCATTTAGTGGTTCACTCCATAAACCAGGAATGGTACGTTCGCAGTAAAGATCGATGTAATCATTCATCTCATGTCACTGTTGTGAGAGTATAATCCATACTACAGCAAAAGCGTTAAAGTGAACAAAAAAACCTGTCTCAAATTTAATGACTTCCCCAATTTCTCCCCATCACCCTTTTTTCAAATATCGAGTTGCTCTGCTAATCAATATTAGCCTGATTATCCCTTTAGGTTATATAGTCAGATTTTCTCGCGGTCCTGCACCGGAATGGTTCAACGACTTTTTTGGAGCCATCGCTTATGAAATATTTTGGATTTTACTAACAGTTTTCTTGTGGCCCCAAGCTTCGCTGGTTTGGGCTGCTGTCGGGGTATGTATCGCTACCTGCGGATTGGAGTTTCTGCAACTGTGGCAACCTCCGTTTTTACAAGCAGCTAGAGCTACTTTACCGGGACGACTGGTGTTGGGAAACTCCTTTACTTGGTCGGATTTTCCGTCTTATTTTATCGGTAGTTTTTTGGGTTGGGTGTGGGTGCGATGGCTGAGGCGATCGAACTTCATCAGGTAGATTGACAATTGACAATTGGATAGGGAGTGGGTTTAACTTCCCTACCTATAAGGTGGACAGTGGACAGCAAAAACCCAGCTCGAATTTTCGCTGTCAACTGGAGCGGGCGGGCACTCACAGGCACCGCCCCTACCACAGGTCAACTGTCAACTGTCACAGGTCAACTGTTAACTGTCAATTGTTTAAAAAGACTTAAAGTCCCCGCCCGACTGAGTTTTTTTGCTCAGCCAATCCTTACCCAATCTGATTGTCACGTCCGACTGCAAAGAACCGGTACTCTCAACCAGCACATCTCCAAAACCCAAAAACTGGCGAATCGCTTGAGCACCTTTAATATCGCCATCTTGAGCTACAATCGTCGTTACATCCAGCGGTTCGGGCCAAGCTTTATAAACCTGAACATTCCGATAGCCGGCGCGAGTTAAAGTCCTGACAAAATCTTCAGCAGCCGATCGATCGCCCGTACTGTCTTGAACCGCCACCTTCAGAAAAGTCGAATCAGCATTCTCGATTGTCCAAGTATTTTGACCGAAGTCAAAATGCTCTGCCACCAGAGTTTCGATGGCATATTGGTCTGGCAACCAAAAACTTGCCTTGTAGTCCTTAGGATCGCTGAATTTGCCGGGAACCATCAACATCTGCACGCCAGCGCGATCGGTTTGAGTAGCAAAACCAGCCAAAGCCACCAATTCTTCTATACTCAAATTCGTGTCAAGGTGAGACTGAATCACCGACAAAATCTTCGGCAAGCGAGAAAGCAAACCGACATTAACTTCCTGTTCCACAAAAGCCCGCATCAACAATTGCTGGCGCTGCACCCGCCCGATATCGCCCAAATCGTCGTGCCGGTAAAGCAAATATTGCACGATTTGTTCGCCGTTGAGATTCTGCTTGCCTGCCTTTAAATCTATATATAAATGCTGGCTTTCATCGGTATACTTCATGTCTTTAGGGACATTAATAGTAATGCCGCCAAGGGCATCTACCAAGCTTTTGATCCCTTGAATATTGACTGTCACATAGCGGTCAATTCCCACGCCGCCCAGCAGTCCGCTGACTGACTTCGCTGAAGAAGCCGGGCCGCCGTAGTAATTAGCTTCATTGATTTTCACGACACCCCTACCTTCCACATAGGTGCGAGTGTCTCGCGGAATCGAAAGCACGCTTATTTTTTTATTTTGAGGGTCAAACCTCACCAACAGCATGGTATCGGTTAACCCCTTGAAAGAGTTTTGCCAGACATCGTATCCCTTGTCTTTATCGGGATGGCCGTCGAGGTCTGAACTCAGAACCTTAAGTCCTAAAACTAAAATATTAACTGGGCGAGTCAGCTCCGGCATCTTCATGCTGAGCTTTGCCATGTCGCCTTGAGAAAACACCGCCGCTTCTTCAGGACTCAACTTTTGTTGCTGAAGCGGCGTTGTGGAAAGGGAGACGGCTAGCAGGGCTCCGGCTGTGGCTGAGAGCATGGCTACTCCAGCCAAACCAAAACCAAAACCCAGCCAACGGCCTCGATGCGGCTGGTTTGATTTTTTGGTTGAAGGTTGAGCGGTTGATTGTTTGATAGGGTCTTGATTAGGAGTTTTTTGAGCTGGCACTGGCTTCCTCACACACAACAAAAATAAAAAAGATCGTGACAATATGTAGTATCAAGCTGAAAACGCACTCAATCAATACGGTAGGGGCTAGAAAGAACCCTAAATTATGATAAATGTTTGCCGACCACTTGCTCGGCTACGCGGCTAATTCCGGGCAACCATAGCGGTTGACGCTTCCAGAGGCGAACCATCAGTCCCAGAGCAACGATAAAATAGCTGGTTGTCAGCAGGCTACTCATTAATAACATGGTAAGTGTCCCAGATTCCGCAGAAATCGCTCCAGCTTCTAAAAGAATATGTCCTAAGAGCCAACTAAAAGCAAGGGCAATTGCCAAGCGGCTGACGGCTTTGCGTTCGGGGCTGGCCTGACGGCGGTAAAGTGTCCACAGGGCGGGGAAAAAGCCGATGACTGGGATCATTAATACAAAGAGGCTTGCACGATCGAGTTCAGGATTTTCTAAGGGATCTCTATTTTTCATAATTCGCTACTCAAAATTTGCAGAAGGTCAGATTTTGCACAAAAGTTATTAGTTGGACGGAAAATTTATATCCTAAACCAAAATTCGGAGAGCCGGGCTGGTGCGATCGCAAAACTTGTCTGTCAGAGGCAAAATTTTTCGGCGCGGAGGCGAGGGCGATCGAGCGTTGGCAACTTTTCGGCCCGGAGAGCCGTATTTTGATAAACTGGATACAGCACAGGAGACAGGAGAACAGACTTAGCCATGACCCAATCCCAAAAACCGATCGTTATTGCTCCATCCATATTATCAGCCGATTTTAGCCGTCTCGGAGAAGAGATTCAGGCTGTCGATCGAGCTGGGGCTGACTGGATTCACGTAGATGTGATGGACGGTCGCTTTGTTCCTAATATTACTATCGGGCCGCTGATTGTTGAGGCAATTCGCCCTGTTACTACCAAGGTGATCGATGTCCACTTGATGATTGTGGAGCCGGAGAAGTACGTCGAGGACTTCGCTAAGGCTGGTGCTGACATTATTTCGGTTCACGCCGAGCATAATGCTTCGCCTCACTTGCACCGCACCCTCGGTCAAATTCGGGAATTGGGCAAAATGGCTGGTGTAGTTCTGAATCCTTCGACGCCGCTGGAGTTGATCGAGTACGTGCTGGAACTTTGCGATTTGGTGCTGATTATGAGCGTGAATCCCGGCTTTGGCGGTCAAAGTTTTATCCCGGCGGTGCTGCCGAAAATTCGCTCCTTGCGTAAAATGTGCGACGACAAGGGCCTCGATCCTTGGATTGAGGTGGATGGCGGTTTGAAGGGTAACAATACTTGGCAGGTTCTGGAAGCGGGCGCAAATGCGATCGTCGCCGGTTCTGCTGTGTTTAAGGCGAATGATTACGCAGGTGCGATCGAGGGTATCCGCCACAGCAAGCGCCCGACTCCTGAGTTGGCTGCTGTCTAATTAAAAATTCGATCGTGTCCGATGAATTAGTAATAGACTTTTCCCAAAATTATCGCTTCACAGGCGCAGGATGCTTGTGAAGCGATAATTATTAGAGAGGTCTAGAGGTCTATTGGTATCAAAAACCAGTAAGGAACGCACGTGCCCACGAAAGTCCGCTCTCAGGCTGCGGACTTTCGTGGGCACGTGCGTTCCATTTTTGTTATGGTAATCGATCGCACATGATATCAAACTATTGACCGGACATTATAAGTCCTCAAAATATCAAGATCTAATCCGCAACGTCAGGCGCACTGTATCCCCAATCAAGTGAGGAATGCGCCAGCTAAAGAGCCATTTTTTGATAGTTTTGAGCAACTCCACATCCGCCAAAGTCGAAGCATCAGCATCCACAACTATGCGGCTGGCGCGCACCTTACCGAAGACAATTTCTAACACCAATTCGCCGTTTGTACCGGGCGGGACAGTCAGAGTTGCCAAGTGTTCGTTTAAACTATCGATCGCCTCTTCATCCAATCCCGTAGCGCTAACGACTTCTACAGGTGATGTACGGCGCGGGCGGGCTGGTGCGCTATCTTGTATCTCTTCAGCAACCATCCCCGCTTCGCTGCTCAATGAGATGCCACGTTCAAATACTGCCGCTCCTCCTAGGGGGGCAAGAAACGAGGAAAAATTTCCACCACCTTTTAGCAAAGTTCGATTCACTGGTTCAACAGCTAGGCTTGCAAATACGCCCTCATATTCCACAGCTTCCGGCATTGCTACCGGCACGTTCATCGCGATCGATTCGGTACCCGGTTCGAGGCGCACATCATCGCTGACAGCCACGAAAGCCGTGTATTGCGACAAAAGCTGATAGGTTAGCGCCGTTTCTGTTACTGTTTCCACCCCCACCTTTGTTTCATATTGCAGCATTTGATTCATCAAATCTTTGATGCGGTGTCGCCCCCAAAGCTGAGCAACTGCCGGATTTCCAGGATCGGTAAAGTTCATTTCGTAGGTTTGGAGGTACTGGTTTCCGCCTGCACTAACCCCTTTTATCTGAAGTGTTCCAGCTTGGCGATCGCCCTTTTTTCCAAATAAAACGAGGGGTTGTTCGGCAAATAAATCCGGCGCAACTGAGGGATAGATTATCGGACTTTCGCCCTCTCCCTGCCAAGTAATTTCCAGATTTACCAACACCGGATTGTTGATTTGTCGGAAGAACTTTTCAACAAATTCGTTAACGGGTTCGTCGTGGCGGATAATTCGGGAAATCCCCCGCCCAATTTCTGCAATGCGATCGAGCAAAAAACGATTGACGGAACTCCCCGCACCAAAGCTGTACAGGCGATTCCCCGATTTGAGATGCTGCTGCACTTCGGCGAGAATCTCGTTTTCGTTGCCGATGTAACCGTCGCTGAGGAATACCACAGTTCGCAAGCGCCCGGATGGTGCGGGAAAATCGATCGCCGCCCGAATGCCGCCCAACATTTCCGTAGCACCAGCAGCGTCGAGTTTGTTGATATATTCGATCGCCTTTTGCCGATTCTCTGCTGTATTCGGTAGCGGTTGTTTTGACAGTTGCCGCACGGAGTCGGAAAAATCCAGAATCGAGAAAGTATCCGACGGATTTAGCCCGTTAATAAATTGCCGCAACAATACCTGACATTGCTGCAAAGGCGCTCCCGATTGCGAACCCGAAGTATCCACTAAAAAAACAACATCTTTCGGGACAATTTCATCAGTTTTGTACTCGATCGCCGGAATCAGATAAACTGCAAAATGTCCGCCTCTATCGTCCAATTGAGTTAATACCGTCGATTGGGTTTCTCGACCCGAAATTTGATAGCGAACCATCAAATCTTTGTTGGGAATTGTATCTGCATTTTCCAACTGAACGCGCACCATGAGCCCATTTTTTTGCTCGCTGGCTGCGGAGGCTTGGGGTGAGTCGAAATATTCGATCCGCAGTTGGTGGGATGGGGAATTGACGTTACGAATCGGTACGCCCGCTGCAATTTCCAGGGTCACGCCGATATCGTGTCCCGATCGCATTCCCGGCGGCAAAATCGGGGCATTCAGCCGATCCGCATCGGGGACGATATCGGTATCGGCATTGACTGTCATTGGGGCTGGGGCGCTGCCGCTGGCTGCCGTTTTATCGATCGGCGTACCGGGAATATATCGAGGCCCGACAACCATCGGAAACACAAATTCATAATCTCCAGCTTGAAATTTCAAGCTGTCCGTATAGCGAATCACAACCTCGATTTCTTCACCGGGTTTGATGTTGGCGAGGGATTGGGTAAAAATATTATCTCGCTCTTGTTCCAGCAAACCCGCAGTCCGCCCTTCTTGTTTGGCTTTTTCGTAAATTTGTTGGGCTTCTTCGCGTTTTTTGATGCTGCCTTTAATTGTGCGATCGCCAATTTTAATTTCCATCTCATCTACCGCTGCTTCCGCAGGTAGCGGGAAAATGTAGACAGCTTCCAGCGGCTTAGTAAAAGGATTTTCAAATTTTTGCGAGACTTCAACCCGCGAGAGATTTCCGGCTATTTTGGCTGTGACTTCTGTATGTTTCAAAGGAAAAACGAGTTGTTCTCCTTCTGGGGAACGCACGTATAATCCACTGGTGCGATCGGTTGGAGATGTCAAGGATTGCATGAAAGTAGCCCTCCATAGTTGACAGTTGACAGTTGACAGTTGACAGTTGACAGTTGACAGTTGACAGTTGACAGTTGACAGTTGACAGTTGACTGCTACGGAATCGCAACGCGCATCGTCTCGATTGCCTTTATGCTAACAATTTCAATCGGGTTTCAGCTTTTTTGCGATGTGTAATATCATGTCCGGTGGAGCGATCGCAATAAGATTGGTCCGCAAAAGCGGACTTCAGTCCGCAGCATTATGCGGACTGAAGTCCGCTTTTGCGGACTGTAAAAGTATGAAAGTAGGCTGCGTCGCCACCGACAATTCTGGCTATTGATAATGATTCAGTAGCGACGCACCGCCACATCGGGCACGGACATAAATAACCTGATGAATAGAGCCCAGAACCCTATAGCATAAACGGTTTGATTCCGGTACCTTGTAACTGTCAACAGTCAACAGTCAACTGTCAACTGCTATATTTAGATCGCTGCAAAATCGGCAATATTAATCAGCCCCGCTGACACATTGGTGAGAGTTGCTAAAAGTTGACCCGAACTGGTAACTCGGATCGCAGTAGAATTATTGTCTGCAGCAATGCTCAGTTGCGAAAAGCTTAAACCACCAATCAAGCCGATCGCATCGGTGCCATCTTGAAAGTCTAAAATAGTCTCGGTGCCGAGGCCAACACCTAAAATAAATCGATCGCTCCCAGTACCTCCAATCAGAGTATCATTCCCCTCATCTCCAAACAGCCGATCGTCCCCAGCACCGCCGAGCAAACTGTCCTCATCCTTACCGCCGTCAAGAGTATCGTTCCCAGCATCCCCGCAGACAGTATCCTGACCTTCATTGCCAAACAGCAAATCGTTGCCCAAACCGCCACAGATTTGGTCTTGGCCGCCCGCAGAGCCGATCGGCAAAAGGCTGCCAATATCCCCGTACACAGTATCATCCCCGTCGCCGCCACAGAGAGTATCGCTGCCCTCATCGCCAAACAACAAATCGTTGCCCAATTCTCCCAAGGCTAAATCATCCTCTTTGCCACCGCGCACAGTATCATTGCCCTCACCGCCAGAAAGGGAATCTGCGAGTTCTTGCCCGTTCAAATAATCATCGCCATTGAGACCAAATAGCAAATCGCGACCTGTAGAATCGATGTCTAAAGAGTTAAGAGTGCCGCCGTATAAAGTATCGCTGCCCTCATCGCCAATTAAAGTATCGCTGTCCTTGTCTCCAAAAAAGATGTCGTCATCTTTCCCACCGTAAATAACATCATTGTTCTTGCCCGCAAAGATTAAATCATCCCCAGCAAGGCCATTGAGGTAATCATCGCCTTCATTGCCAAAAATGCGATCGTCATCTTTACCGGGGCCAACCGGGACATCGCTGCTAATTCCGCCATAAATATTGTCATCGCCAGCGAAGCCAACGAGCAACTCGTTACCGCCTAAGCCGTTGATATTTTCATTGCGAATGGAGCCCAGCAGAATGTCGTTGCTTTCTGTACCGTTGATGTTGTTATTTGTTTGGTTGGGGCCGCGAATAGCAGTCAGGCTGGGGAAGGTTATCTGCTGGCAAATGCCATCTTCGTCTTGAAATTCTGGCGTTGGAGTCGGAGTTGGAGTTGGCGTTGGCGTTGGAGTCGGAGTTGGCGTTGGAGTTGGCGTTGGCGTTGGAGTCGGAGTTGGCGTTGGAGTCGGAGTTGGCGTTGGAGTTGGTGTTGGAGTTGGTGTTGGAGTTGGTGTTGGAGTTGGTGTTGGAGTTGGTGTTGGAGTTGGTGTTGGAGTTGGAGTTGGTGTTGGAGTTGGAGTTGGTGTTGGAGTTGGAGTCGGAGTTGGAGTTGGCGTTGGAGTCGGAGTCGGAGTCGGAGTTGGCGTTGGAGTCGGAGTCGGAGTCGGAGTTGGAGTCGGAGTTGGCGTCGGAGTCGGAGTCGGCGTTGGAGTCGGAGTCGGAGTTGGAGTTGGAGTTGAAGTTGGTGTTGGTGCAGGAGTTGGAGTCGGAGTTGGAGTGGGCTCAGGAGTTGGAGTTGGTGCAGGAGTTGGAGTGGGAGTGGGAGTGGGCTCAGGAGTTGGCGTTGGTGCAGGAGTTGGCGTTGGTGCAGGAGTTGGCGCTGGTGACTGCAAGTCGTCATTCGCGATCGTACCAATGCCCGTTACTTTAGCAATAGTCGCATTAACCGGAGTGGTGAGGTTGACATTGAATGTTTCGTCAGCTTCAAACTTAGAATCGCCGTTGACAGCAACAGTAATGGTTTTGGTGGTTTCTCCTGCATTGAAGGTGAGGCTTCCTGTTGCCGTCGCGTAATCGCTATCAGCAGTGTTAGCAGTGCCGTCTGACGTAGCGTAATTGACGGTGACAGGAAGGCTAGAAGCTGCTGAGAGGGAGACGGTAAAGTTGGCGCTAACAGTACCAGTATTGCCCTCGGTAACAGTTACATCGCCGATCGAGATACTAGAGCTGTCATCATTGGTAATGGTAACAGTCGCAGTGTTAGCAGTAACAGTAGAGCTTTCCGGCGCTGCCGTCAAATTCGGGTTGCTGAGGGTGACGCTAATTCTCTCGTCAGGTTCAACTAGGGTTTCGCCCAAGACATCAAGCGAGATAGTTTTAGAAGTTTCGTTAGCTGCAAAGGCGATCGTCCCTGTGGCAGTGGTAGACCCCGCAGCATTGATGTTATTGTAGTCTGCGCCGTTAGTCGCAGTGCCTGCGATCGCATAATCTACTTTACTTGCTACCGCCGTGCCGCCGCTGCGGGTGACGGTGAAACTGACTTGTTTGGTGCCGGAATTCCCTTCTGTGAGGGAACCTGTGGCTGGATTTGCAAGTGCGATCGCATAAGCAATCGAGTCATTGGCTGCAATTGTCACCGTAGCATTGTTGCTGGCAGGTGCGATCGCATAATTTCCATTTGCCAAGTTCAGCCGCAGCGTCTCGGCCAACTCCGGTATTGTGTCATCAACCGGAGTCAGAATCACATCCACAAAGCTCTGCCCGGTGGGAATAGTGACGGGAAAGGCACTGCTGAGGGTGTAGTCGGCAGCAACCGCAGTGCTGCTGGGATCGATCGCGAGATTCACCGTCAAATTACCGGCTGTCGGATCGTTACGGCTGATGCGGAAAGTGCCTGTATCGATCGGATTTTCAGTAGCTGAACTATCAGTCGCGGTGATGCTGACAGTTTGCTGCTGTAATTCAACCGCGCCGATGTCAGCACTGCTGCCAGAAGGTCGGGGTAAGTTACGCTGATCTGTAGCAGGTGCGATCGCGCTATTGCCCGTGTCAATAGCAAGACTACCTGCATTCGGCAGGTGAGTTTGCGTGGGGCCGTCGTTATTTGCCAGTGCTCCGAGATTCGGATTTATAGGAGTGCCAGCAGTGCCTACTCGATCGCCATTAACGCCGTTTGTGAAGCCAGTACCACCAGCGGCGTTGCCAATTAAGTTATTGCCCTCACTCGTAAATGTGCCGTCTACATCAGGGTTTAAAGGAGCCGTGTTCCCAGCAATAATGGTGTTGCGGATATTTGCCGTCAACGTGTTGAAAATCCCGCCACCTTGATTCGTGGCGCTATTGAGAGTCAGAGTGCTGCTTCTGAGATCCAGGGTGCCGCCATTTCTGAGCGCGCCAAATTGGGCTGCGGTGTTAGCAGAAAACGTGCTGTTAGTAATGGTTGCTGCACCGGTGTTGGCGATGCCGCCGCCGTTTTGTGCGGCCTGGTTACCATTGAACGTGCTGCTGGTAATGGTTGCCGCGCCGGTGTTGACGATCCCGCCGCCGTTTTGTGCGGCCCGATTGCCATTAAACGTACTGCTGGTGACACTCAACGGTTGGGCGTCATTCCTGATCGCACCGCCATCAGCCAGCGAAATGTTGTTAGTGAAAGTGCTGTTGACAATGCTCAAGAGTTCGCTGCCGCCTCTGTGGTAGATAGCGCCCCCACCATCGGTGTTTTGAGAACTATTCCCAGCAAAGGTGCTGCCAGTAATGTTTAATGAACCACCGTCGATCAAGATCGCACCGCCACCTTGGCTAGCTGCCGTCGCCGTGTTTTCGGTGAAAATGCTGTCAACAATGCTTACAACACCGCCTCCCTGCCTGATCGCGCCGCCACCAGAACCGTTGACTGTATTGGCAGTAAAGTTGGAACCCGTTATTGTTACTGTGCCGCCGTTGTTGAACAGCGCACCGCCGAGCCCAGCGGTGTTGCTGGAGAAGTTAACCTTAGTGAGGTTGAGGGTGACGCCGGAAGCGTTATTAATGGCACCACCGCCACCAAGGGTATTAGCGTTAGCAAAGGTGAGGTTAGAAATGCTAACAGGGCCGTTATTAGTGCTCAGTATCTGTACTGCGCTGTTACCGCTGACTGTCAAGTTGGCTGCCCCAGGGCCGTTCAGACTGGCGCTTTCATTAATTGCCGGCAGCGCCGCCACCAGGGTAATCGTGCCAGTAATGCCAGTCAGGTCAATAATATCTGGGCCTGGAGTAGCATTGGCTTTGGTAATGGCATCTCGCAGCGAGTTGGCGCCGGAGTCGTTGGTGTTGCTGACGGTGAAAGTCGCTAAAACGTGGCTGTAAGCTGCGATCGCCTTTTGACTAAATGCCACTTGTGTCTCAACACAGCCAATTGTTACTTCTAAATCCCAGTCACCGCCTAATGCAGCACTCCCTGTCAGGTTTTTGGAAGCGGCGATGTTTGCACCTGTGAGTTGATTGAGGCGTTGCAGAAATGAGAGTCCGGCTACAGATGAGGGGATTTCTGCCGCCGCGTTGCAGCCGTACAACAGGAGATCGGCGTTGGAAGTTAACGCTTTTTTCCATTGCCCGAGTCGATCGGCCCAGCCGTCTAGGTTACTGGAATTTATCTCAATTGCCCCGAGTTGCAAACTTCCAGGCCCGCCGTGAGAAACAATGTGAACTGCTGAAATATCCCTGTAGCTAGCTAGTAACTGTGTAATTTGCTCGACTCCATCCCCAGCGCGATCGAGTATAAATGTCTTTTTCCTTGGTCCGGCGCTTTGTGCAAGGCTTTGGTAATCTTCGACTGTTGGATCGATGAAAACTATTTCTGTAATTTTTTGCATGATAATTTGGCCTCGTAGATGCAATGAAAATGGCTTTCACAAGTGGCGATTTTCTTGCCTAAAAGATTCAAATCAGTACAGACAAATAATCATTTGAACCTACTAGCTATGTCTGAGAAAGCGGGTAAAAGGCAAGATATGCTTATTAAGTTATGAGCAACTCAAACAGTGCTGCACGCACCTTCGATTGTGTTGCAAGAGTTAGAGATTATTCGCGATCGCAACGCTCGCGATCGGGAATCAGAATGACGACCTAATTAGGGTGTTAGTGCGTCCAGACCTCTTAAAGTTCCCTAAGACAAATCATAAAGCAAATTTGTTCCCAATCGTAAAAAATTGTGAGTAAATATAGCTGTAAGTAGGTAGGGGCAAATAAATCAGAATGTGTAACAGAATGTAAAGTTCCATAGACAGGCCATATTTTCCCGCTTTAGGTACGTTGTTGCGATGAAAGCGCTCTTTGTATATGTAAAAGAGCGCTTTCATCGCAACAACGTACCTTTCTTTTTTAAGGAGCATTTACTCGCAGTGACTATCTATTAAATTTTGATTGTTCCCAGACTTTAGCCTGGGAACGCATCTTTAATGACTCCAACTTGAAATTGCAACTAGAAAGTTAAAAAGACAGAAAAACTTAGTTTATCCTGTCTATTTCCCAGTTATTTGGAGACACTCGCGAGAATCTTTTCCATCTCAGAAAGCTCGATCGCACCGGAGAAAGTTTTGCCGTTCAGAATAAAGAATGGAGTGCCTTCGATTCCCAGTTGTTGGGCGAGTTGCACGTCTTTCTGAATGGCTGCTTCGGCGGCGGGGCTGTTGCGATCGCTGTTGAATTTATCTAATTTGAGATTGAGCTTTTGGGCGATCGATCCGTAAAATTCCTCGCCTAACTGTTTCTGCCCTTCAAACAAAGCGCTGTAATATTCCCAGAATTTTCCCTGCTGTTGGGCTGCCCAAGCTGCTTTAGCTGCTGGCAGGGCTTGAGGGTGAATTGAAGTCAAGGGAAAATGCTTGTAAGCTAAAGTAACTTTGTCCTGGTGTTTTGCCATAAACTGCTTGACGGTATCGTGAGCGCGCGCGCAAAACGGACATTGAAAGTCAGAGAATTCTAAAAGTACAATCTGCTGCGAAGCCGAACCCGTGCTGGGAGAATCCCCGATCGCCGATTTGGGATTTGTTTTCATGGACTGCAAAAATGACTCCTGCGCTGCTTTGAGAGACTGCTGCTGCTGTTGCTGGTATGCTTGTACCGAATCTAAAATTGCTTGCGGGTTTTCGCGGATCACCTGCAAGACTTGCTCTTTCAACTTGGGATCGACTGAATTGCCACCCGCTGACTGGGCGGGGGAACAACCGATAAATACAAGGCAACCCACAAGCAGTGCAGCCAAGCAGAAGGCTTGCTGGCTGCGGAGTTTTCGCCAAATAGTGGATATGTTCATCTTTTTTTCTGATTCACGGCAACACTTAATCCTACATTTAATTTTGCGGAGTGTCAGGTGTACCGCAGTTTAGTGCTGTGCAGCTATTTTTATATCTGAGCAATAATTAGTAATTGGCGATCGCAAATTCGGAGTGGGTAATTGGCAGTGGGTTTTACTCACCCGAACAGCCACCAGCGGAATAATTAATATTTTTTAAACTCTCGGGATTTAGTATGATATTGTATCAAGGAGTTTGTAGTGAGAAATTGAGTCATCATAAAAATTTCAGGAGTAAAGTCCGAACGATCAAACAATCTGTAAAAGTTTGATCGTTCGGACTTCAGTCCTTCCTCGATTATTTGCGGCTGTTGAGCCATTTAGCAGCAACTATTCCCAAAATACCCGCAACAACTGGATTGCCCAAAAACTTCATCAAACTCGGCTGTTCTGCCAGCACTTCTCGGAAAATATCCGGGTGATTGTGATAGGTAAACGAGGCCAGCTTGGTAACATCGTCAGCAGTCATGCGGCTCGCGTGGTGAGTAGAAAGTCCTAGCTGCTTTTCCAACTGGCGATCGTTCAATCCTCTCTTGTCCAACTGCTTGAAGAACTCCCGGGCCACGTCGTCCCGTTCGTTTGGCTTAATTTGGGCGATCGCCTTTTGCAGTTCCGGTTCCAACTGTGCCGGCGGGAGGGAGTCGTGATTCAAAGAACGCCCGAATAATTGTTTGCGCTGATCCGGAGAAGTTCTCTGAGCAAAATCGTCAAAATTTTCGTACTCTTCACCGCTTGTCTCAGGCATCATTTCTCGATCGCCCTGAGCCAAATCGCTCAGAATTTGTCGCTTGTAATTATCGCTGCTACTCATGGTAATTATTTTCCAATCTACACAACAGTTCAGTCTCAAATTGAGATTGCTTCGCCTTCAAAAAACTGCGGAAGATTAAAGCGTCGCGCGGCTATAATTTCCGCTTTCCAACCTGGTTAAGACTTGTATTCAATCTGATTTGATTGCTGGTCGTACTTAGCCGTCAAAATCAGTTTTTTGTCAGGAGCATAAACCAAAACACTTACATCCTGATTTGGGAAATTGCGGTGAAAGCCTTGGGCTAAAGATTTCGCCAAATCTTTCACTTCAGTAGGGCGGACTTTCGGGGTAATTACAACTCCCAATTTGTTATTGTCGCGCACGTAAGCATCCTGAACCAGACCCTGAGCCGTCTTTGTTACCCATTGACCAAAATCTTGACCTGCGGCGGTATTGCCGCGTTCTAGCTGCGCGTAGTAACCCTGACTGCCGCCAATTGCTACAGGTGCATTAGTCGGTTTTTGGGCAGAAACGCTGGGGGCGCAGGCAGTAGTAACAGCGAGCATTAAAACCAAGAGTAAACCAGCAATTATTTTGCGACTCTGCTGCAATAAACTCACTTTTTTTCCTCCGTTATCAAAACAATTTGAATCATTGAAAGGGCCTGGTTTCTAGACCCTCTCAATTAGTATTAGGCTCAGTCTAGTTTCTTTTTGATCTCATCTTTTACATCTTCGATCGCGTGACCAGCTTCAGCTTTTGCCTGCTTGGCTTTGCCTTCTGCTTTATCCTTCGGGTCGCCAGTAATATTACCTAGGGCTTCTTGAGCAGCGCCTGCGATGTTGTTGCCAGTTGCTTTGGCTCTATCTTCTGTGCTCATGGCTTTCTCCCTTTCTGTATCTAATTTGACTTTTTACTTAAACTCATCATAGGTAACAATGAGCTGGCTTGCACTCTGCCTGTAGGAAGAAACAAGGAAGAAGTCTAAGGGAAGAGGTTTGACTAATTTAACGGAGGTTAGGAATAGGGAATAAGGAAAAGTTCTGTTTTAGTCGAGGATAGACTGGGACTTTCATGCTTACCGTTTTTTGACCTAAGCTGCTAGTTGCAACGAAGTGTTTCGGAGAAAAAACTCGGTGTACAGCCACCCGTGCGCCCTGGACTGCTTTTTTCAACCAAAAACACTTTCAAATTATAAATTTATCTTTAATTCTTCCTTCTTCATTCTTCCTTCTTCATTCTTCCTTCTTCATTCTTCCTTCTTCATTCTTCCTTCTTCATTCTTCCTTCTTCCTTCTTCCTTCTTCCTTCTTCCTTCTTCCTTCAAAAAGAGAGTGTGGGAAGACCGCATCTTACCCACACTCTCAAAAAAACGGTATTAGTTTTAATCTACCTTGTGGTGACATTCTTCATCTATTTTGTGCTGAAGTTCTTCTTTTAACTGTTCGACAGCGCGCAGAGTTTGAGCCTTTTCTTGTTTCTGCTGGCCGAGGGCTTTTTCTGTTTCCTCGCTCAGCAATTTTTCCCTTGATTTTGGTAGCGTGACTTCATTGTCGCTGACAGTGGGGGTCGAGTTTTCTTCAATATTCATTAGTCTTCACCCTATTGTTTGCAAAATTTATTTTCAACAAGGCTACTTAAAAATTAACCTTAGATCGATCGTAAGGGAAATCACGGAGAGTGGCCTCTGCCTGAAGGGAGATAGGGGCTGGGGAAGAGTGCGTAAGCTACCCCGCGGCTGAAGCCGGGGGCTTTCTGTAGCCCTGGAGTTGACAACTAAGCAACTCCGAACCTCGAAGCAGGCTTACAACCGCTCCAATCTTGGCAATATTCATTGCACCATTCAAATCAGCGTCCACATGCCAATTGCAGTTACCACACTTGAAAACTTTGTCACTTCTGGACCCGATGTGGTTGCAGCAGTGGCAGGTTTGCGACCTGTAGGCAGGCCCAATTGCAACGACCTCAACGCCGTATTTCAAACCCTTGTATTCCAGGAAATACCGCAACTGGTAGAACGCCCAGCTATTGCTGCGCCTCCGTTCCATCTTATTGCGTGGCTGTTGATTGGTGCGCTCCCGAATGCCTGTCAAGTTTTCAATCGCCACCATAGCGCTGTTGATTTTGGCATCGACAATGATGGACTTGCTGATGTTGTGGTTGAGCCAAGCCTGATAACGTCTCTCCTTGCCCGACAGCCGTTTCAACAGCTCTCTACATCTGCGTCTAGAACTGCGTGTGCCTTTCGTGCTTTGGCGCTGGATAGACTCTCTTGCCTTGGCGTACCTGTCTCTCACTTTTTGAATCGGTTTACCGTCCCATTTCTCTCCTTTGCTCGTCACTGCGATATCCCTACGCCCCAAGTCAACGCCAATCACTTGATCCGAGTGGATAGGCTCTGGCGTTTCGTCTTTGAGCTGAATGTGGATGTAATACTGTCCGTCGCGGTGCTTGCACAGTTGGGCGCTAGTTGGCACTCTGCCTTTGAGTTTGCCACGCTGGTACTTGCCTGCATCCAATTTGATGTGTTCACGGCACTCAATCAGCGTCAAGCTAACTTTCCAGTTCTTTTCTTTAAAAGAGAAGATCCGGGCATCGCAGTCAGCGCTAGATGGAGCAAAAGCTTTAAAAGGCTTGCCTTTAAGCTTTGCCGTTTTGCGATTGGCTCCCACTCGGGCACAGACTCTAACAGCTTGATTGGCGCTCAATTTGAACTGAGAACGCAAATCTTGATAGGTCTGAGACTGGATGGTGGTTTTGCTGTTGATCGATGGCTTAACGGTCTGATTGGCGTAGTTGCAGCCATCCGCAAACGCCTGAAGAAGCGCATCAATCTTGATGGCTTGCGTTTGAGTCGGTTGAAGCTTGCTTTCCTAGCGTTAAGACTTGTTCCACGATTCAGAAAAACTCACAAGTGATATATGTCTGATCGTACAACAAATGACCGAGAATTCGGAAGATTCAAGGCGGTTAAAACCGCAGCAGCGTTCCGAACCATGTCTAAAGCCAGGGGCTTCCCGCCCGTTTTTCGGTGAGATTGCTTGGTGACTCGCCAGGCTAGGCGGTGAATGAGTTGGCCCGAGAGGGGAGGGAGGAGAGCGTGCCAGAGCGGGGGAGGGGAGAATTTTTCTGTGGCACGATCGCATAAGTGGGTTCTGCTGCTTGTTTGATGAGGCTGTTTCGACCTCCGTAAAAGATCGAGAGAGAAATATCGGTGACAGGTTAGTGCAGAATTAAGTCAATGCAGGGACGTTTGACCGTTAAAATCAACAGGGTGCAGCAATTGCCAAGTTTTGTGGCATCGCCTGAAATAATCTGCTAAACCAGAGTTAGCCTCAAGGCTAACGAACCGCAGGCTCGAACTAAAATTTCTGTTATTAGTAAAAATTATCTAAAACCCTATGGGAGCAAGGAGCAGTAACCCCCTCGAAGCAGCCGGCCCGACTCGTGAGCCGATCGAAATCGGCGTGTTGCATTCGCTGACGGGCACGATGTCCATCAGCGAAATTTCTGTTAAAGATGCGACGCTGTTGGCTGTTGAGGAAATTAACGCGGCCGGAGGAGTGCTCGGACGCCCATTGAAAGCGGTTATAGAAGATGGAGCCAGCGATTTGCAGACTTTTGCTCAAAAAGCTAAGCAATTGCTCCTAGAATCGCAGGTGGCGGTGGTATTTGGCTGTTGGACTTCGGCGAGCCGCAAGGCTGTACTGCCGGCTTTTGAGCAGAGCAACGGGTTGCTGTTTTATCCGGTGCAGTATGAAGGGCTAGAACAGTGTCCGAATATTTTCTACACTGGTGCGGCCCCGAACCAACAGATTGTGCCAGGGGTGAATTACTTGCTGGCACGGGGTTCGCGGAAAATTTTCCTGTTGGGTTCTGATTATATTTTTCCCCGGACGGCAAATTTGATTGTGAAAGCTCAACTGGCGGCACTCGGGGGAGAGTTGGCGGGGGAAGTTTATCTGCCGCTGGGTTCGAGGGATGTGGGCGAGGCGATCGCACATATTTTAGCAGTGAAACCGGATGCGATTCTCAACACTCTCAACGGCGACAGCAATGTGGCTTTTTTCCTTCACCTGCGGGAAGCTGGCTTGAAACCCGAGGATTTGCCCGTGATGTCGGTCAGCGTAGCAGAAGAGGAGGTGCGGGCGATCGGGCCTGAAAATATTGCCGGACATTTGGTGGTTTGGAACTATTTTCAAACGGTGGATACACCAGAAAATCGGAAATTTGTCAAGGCTTATAAAGCTAAATACGGGGAAAACCGCGTGACCGATGACCCGATCGAAGCGGCTTATTTGGGCGTTTATCTGTGGAAGCAAGCAGTAGAAAAAGCCGGTTCGATTGATGTGGTTAAAGTCAGGGCGGCTGCTAAAAATATGGAGTTTGCAGCGCCCTCGGGCAAGGTAAAAATAGATGCTCAAACGCAGCATACCTGGAAAACAGTGCGGATTGGCAAGGTGCGATCGGACGGTCAAATTGAGGAGATTTGGAATTCGGGCGCACCGGTGCAGCCCGATCCTTTTCTCAAAACCTATCCTTGGGCGGCTGCACTGGCTCCGAGGCAGATTTCTGTGGGAACTCGGGCTTCTTTGATCGGGCTGTTTGTCATCTTGGTACTGATAACTTGGATGGCGGTGGGAGTGGGGTGGATGGGTGCTGTGGAGATGAAGAACTATTTGCTGGCAATAGAGGCTGCCTCGGGTCCGGCGACTGGGGTTCCCGAGGCAGCAATGGAGGTGCTGGTGCAGCAAACTCTCTTTGTGGCGAGCCGCACTCAAAGTTGGCTGATGGGGGCTTTGGCTTTGAGTTCGATCGCAGGTATAGTCGCTTGTGTGTCGGTGTCGGCGATAATTCGCAATTTGGGTTTGCTCCGGGAAACTGCCCAAATGATGGCGAGCGGTGATTTGACGGCTCGATCGCCTGTGGTGTCTAATGATGCGATCGGAGTGCTATCTTCTACTCTCAATACAATGGCTCAGCAAATTAGCAGTTTGCTCAAAGGTTTGGAGGTGCGGCAGCGACAGCTAGAGGAGCGATCGCGCGAATTGGAAGTTGCTAAGAACGCTGCGGAAGCTGCTAACAGGGCGAAAAGCACTTTTTTGGCAGATATGACTCACGAATTGCGGACGCCCTTAAATGCGATTATTGGCTACAGCGAGCTGCTGCAAGAAGAGGCGATCGAACTCGGCGAAGAAGAGTTTGTGATGGATTTGGCCAGCATTAATATGGCCGGCAAGCAGTTGCTCAACATTATTAGTGACATCCTGGATATTTCTAAAATTGAAGCAGGAAAGATGACTCTTTTCTTGGAGACTTTTGAGGTGTTGAATTTGGTCGAGCAGGTTGTGACTACAGTTCAACCGCTGGTGGGGAAAAATGGCAACACTTTGAGCGTCAATTGCGATCCCAATATTGGCACGATATACTCTGATTCCTCGAAGCTGCGGCAAGTGCTGTTGAATTTGGCAAGCAATGCTGCTAAGTTTACCGAGCGAGGCAAAATTACAATTAATGTTTGGAAGGAAGAAGGGGAAGTTTTGCCGGCGGACAATTCTGAGGAAATCTCGGCAATTGGCTCTCGGTGTCAAAATCCTGCGATCGTGTTTCAAGTCAGCGATACGGGCATCGGGATGACTGACGCTCAGGTGTCGAGGCTGTTCGGAGCTTTCGCTCAAGCGGACAATTCCACTAATCGCAGGTACGGCGGCACCGGTTTGGGGCTGACAATTAGCCGGAAGTTTTGCCAGATGATGGGCGGGGATATTACGGTTGAGAGCGAGTTCGATTGCGGTTCTAGTTTTACGATTCGTTTGCCGGTTGCGGTTAAAACCGAGAAAGAAGTTGAGGGCGATCGAGTACAGGAAGAAACAGGTTTGCAAGAAGTGCGATCGCAACCGCTGGAGCTGCCCGATGCTGCGACTGTGCTGGTGATTGACGACGATCCGGACTCGCGGGATTTGATTGCCCGCTGCTTGTCAAAACAGGGATTTCGGGTGCTCTCGTCGGCTAGCGGTGAGGCAGGGCTTGAGTTAGCTAAGGAGTCGCTACCGGATGCAATTACTCTGGACGTGATGATGCCGAGCATGGACGGCTGGGCGGTGCTGTCGGCGTTGAAAGCCGATCCGGATTTGGCTGAGATTCCGGTGATTATGTTGACTTTTTTGGACGACCCAAATCAGGGTTTGGAATTGGGAGCGGCGGAGTATTTGAGGAAGCCTTTGGATTACAAGCGCTTTGCTGCTTTACTGAGTAAATATCAGCGGATCGAGAAGTAGTTATTAGTCATATCTATTCTGGTTGCACGAGCAAGATATTGTTGACTGTTAACTGTTGGCTGTTGACTAAAATTATGCTTTCGGAACTGACTGTTTAGACATTTAAACAATACCGATGCCACCGGAAACGATATCAGTAGTCATTAGCCCTTGAACTCGGAAATGTGAAAGATGAACTGTTAAATGTTGTGAACTCTTAACAGTTATATCAACCGAGAAGACGCTGAGGACGTTATTAATTGTTGAAATTCTTCCTGGGATAGTTTTCTGCGGAAGGTCTTCTGCTATAACTGTTACCACTTACCAAAAATCTTTTAATTAATATTTAATCGCTCTCCTGCCAACGGCTCAGATACTGTTGTTGTAACTAAAAAGAGAGATTTTTTGGATTGAGTAGTTAACTTTGGCAGCGAGTTCAAATTCTTTGGCTAACCTGTGACCACATTAGGAATAGAGATTTGCAGCGCTTTTTCGCTCGTGCTTTTCCTGACCCTGTTGATGTATTTAACAATGCCGAAAGGATTGTTAGGCGTTGCTGAATCACGGTATGAAAATAGATCAGTTGGAAATTCCGAAGATGTTCTGACGCGCTTATTTCATTTTTTGCAGATTGAGTCGTTCATACCATAAATCAGCAACGCCACTCTGGCGTTGGTTGGGGCATTGTTCCAGTGAAGGTAGGTTACGAGGGTCGATCGCCTGCATCACTCGCCACAGTTGCATCGGGTGCTACCGATTCTAGCTCTGGTGGCAGATGATTTGTGATGAAGGAACTCCAATGAGCTATCCCACCTGAATCAAATTCCATCTGCAAAATTGACGCATTCGGTACTGGAAAGCCTCGCGAAAATCCCAAAAGCCGATTCATCGCAACGGCATCAATTACCGTTGGGTTAGCCAAAATCTGCCACAGCATTGCTTTGATAAAAAATCCATGTGAAAAGACAACTACAAAACCGGATTGTTGTTGTAACTGGTTCAGCGCAGTTCGGACTCGTTCCATCAGTTGAACCAACGATTCAGCGTTGGTTCCATCGACATATTCAGGGTCGCAGCGGTCCCAGTAAGCTTTGCTCAGAGCTTTGGTAGCCTGGGTTGTGGTTGGTTGGTCGAGCTGTAGGCCCAGATAGGTAAATTCCTGAACTTGCCACACCTCAACGGGTGTATGTGGAAATTGTTCAATCAATGGTTGAGCAGTGAGTTGTGTTCTTAGATAAGGTGAAGTCACAATCAAGTCGGGAGTTTGTTTAACGGCGGTTGGAATACATCTTGATTGTCGGTCGCCCAATTCACTTAAGGCATTTTCATGGGGTCCAATAGTTGCCAACCCTGCATTGGATTGACTTTGACCATGACGAATAATCCAAATGGACACGGTTTGATATTGCCTCTCATTTAGGGTAAAAATCACTTCTAGGGTGTTGCTGAATCACGGGATGAAAATAGATAAGTGGGAAATTCCGAAGATGTTCTGAAGCGCGGGAGCATCTCATATTTGTAAAAACACTTCTTCTGGCTCCTTCCTTCTTTCTTCTTCCTTCTTACTCTTTCCTTCTTACTCTTTCCTCCTGGCTCCTAACTCCAATTTTGGGCTTGGCTGCTTTCATTGAGATGCTCCATGAAGCGCTTGTTTCATTTTTTGCCGATTGAGTTGTTCGTACCATAAATCAGCAACGCCGATTGTTAAAATTGGTAGGGTTAAATAAATCACTTTAAACGGTTCAATTGCTCGCTCGCCTTCGTCAATAACTTCTCTAAAAATGTTTCATTAGCCATTAGTTAATAGCGAAAAACTAATAACTAATGACTAATGACTAATTAATCTAAGAAGCCCATTAATGTTGAGCTATCGTCAATTTCGTTTGAAGCAATTGGCCGGTTTCCTCCCATTGTGGAGTAAACTTCGTCAATGTGCAGAGTGCTCATGGCAACTGGGCGCGCACCGGACATACTGAACATTTCGCTGACTTGGATCGCGCTGGAGCCGATCGGGCGATTTCCCATTGTCCCAACCACTTCTAAGTCGCTGGCTTCGATCGGGCGATTGCCTACAGTGCCGTAGGTTTCGCTGATGTGCAGGGTGCTGGTGCCGATCGGGCGATTCCCCGAGATCGAGACTGTCTCGCTGATGGTAAAATCGTTTGGGCCGACGGGGCGGTTGTCATGCAGGAGTTGCGGCTGATAAAGTTGAATGCCCGCTGATTTGGCTTCGCTGGCGGGTGGTAGGGCCTTGGTAGTGCCTTTGCTGCCGCGGGCGCTCGCCTTGACTTTATCTTTGGGTGTGATAGCCATAATTTTTTTTTCCTTGCTGATTGCTGGGTTCGGACAACTGTTTTTCTGGGCTTTCTGCTTTCTATTGCGGCCGATAATTAAAATAATATTATAAAGTTTAACTATTTTCTTAACGCAATTGCAGAATCTCTGCATTTTTGTTAAGATTTATCGGTAATAGCGACATTTTCCTATGGTAACTGCGGCAGCATCTTTTCAATTGCAAGCGCCCTTCGATCCCACGGGCGACCAACCGCTAGCGATCGAGCAACTCGTCAAAGGCATCCAAGCGGGCGATCGATTTCAAACCTTACTCGGCGCCACAGGTACGGGCAAAACCTTCACCATTGCCTCGGCGATAGAAAAAATCGGCAAGCCAACCTTAGTCTTAGCACACAACAAAACCCTGGCAGCTCAACTGTGCAACGAACTGCGAAATTTTTTCCCCAACAATGCAGTTGAATACTTTGTCAGTTATTACGACTACTACCAACCTGAAGCATACATCGCCGTCAGCGATACTTTCATTGAGAAGACGGCCGCAATTAACGACGAGATCGATATGCTGCGACACTCGGCTACGCGATCGCTCTTTGAACGCCGCGACGTAATTGTCGTAGCTTCAATTAGCTGCATCTACGGTTTGGGAATGCCCGCAGAATACCTGAAAGCTTCTATTCCTTTGCAAGTAGGAATGGAAGTCAACCAGCGGCAAATATTGCGAGATTTAGTCAACGTCCAATACAGCCGCAACGACCTAGATTTAGGCAGAGGCAAATTTCGCGTCAAAGGCGATGTCGTGGAAATCGGCCCCGCCTACGAAGATCGAATTATTCGCGTCGAATTCTTCGGCGACCAAATCGATGCCATTCGCTACGTTGACCCCGTAACAGGTAAAATCATCCAAAGTACCACCGCTTTAAATATTTATCCAGCGCGCCACTTTGTGACTGCTGATGATAAATTAGAGGCAGCTTGTCAAGGAATAGAACTCGAATTAGAAGACAGGCTGGCAGAATTTGAAAAAGAAGGAAAACTATTAGAAGCGCAGCGGCTAGAACAGCGCACCCGCTACGATTTGGAAATGCTGCGCGAGGTGGGATACTGCAACGGAGTCGAGAATTATTCGCGGCATTTGGCAGGCAGAAATGCCGGGGAACCGCCAGAATGTTTGATTGATTATTTTCCGAAAGATTGGATGTTGGTAGTAGATGAATCCCACGTCACAGTGCCGCAAATTCGGGGAATGTACAACGGCGACCAAGCGCGCAAAAAAGTATTGATCGAACACGGTTTTCGATTGCCCAGCGCCGCTGATAACCGCCCTTTGAAAGCAGAGGAATTCTGGGCAAAAGAGAATCAGTGCATCTTTGTTTCTGCTACGCCTGGTAATTGGGAAATGGAAGTATCTGAAGGCAGAGTTGCCGAGCAAGTAATTCGCCCTACGGGAGTAGTAGATCCGGCAATCTTCGTGCGCCCGACGGAAGGACAAATTGACGATTTGTTGGGGGAAATTAAGGAGAGAGTTACTCGGGACGAGCGCGTTTTGGTGACGACTTTGACGAAGCGGATGGCGGAAGATTTAACGGAATATTTGCAAGAAAGGGCGATTAGAGTCCGGTATTTGCACTCGGAAATTCAGTCGATTCAACGCATCGAAATTATCCAAGATTTGCAGGATGGTAAGTTTGATGTGTTGATTGGCGTCAACTTGCTGCGGGAAGGTTTGGATTTGCCGGAAGTGTCGCTGGTGGTGATTTTGGATGCGGATAAGGAGGGGTTTTTGCGATCGGAACGTTCTTTGATTCAAACAATTGGGCGGGCGGCGCGCCACGTGCAGGGACAGGCTATTTTGTACGCGGATAATTTGACTGATAGCATGGTTAAGGCGATCGACGAAACGGATCGGCGCCGGGGGATTCAGCTAGCGTACAATAAGATGCACGGGATTACTCCGCAGCCGATCGCGAAAAAGCGCTCGAGCAATGCAATTTTGGCATTTTTGGATGTGTCGCGCAAGCTGAACTCCCAGCAGTTGGAGGAGGTTTACGAACAGGTGGATGAGTTATCTTTAGACGAGATTCCTCAGTTAATCGGGCGCTTGGAGACGCAGATGAAGGCGGCGGCTAAGAAGTTGGAGTTTGAGGAGGCTGGTAAGTTGCGCGATCGGATCAAGCATTTGCGGGATAAGCTATTGGGACATTAGACTTCTGATGAAAAGCAGAGTCTTGAGCAGGCAAGATGCCTGCTCCACAAGAATTATGCGAGACATAAATGAGCAAATTTCAATTATTGGATGCAGTGACTTTAACCGAAGCAGTCGCCCTCGCTGATGGCGAGATTGCACCGCCACAAACAGCCGGGACAATTGTTGAGGTTTTCAAGAAGGGTGAAGCTTATTTAGTAGAATTATTTGGGGGATGGGTGAAAGCAGAAGTTGGCGGGGATTTTGTGCCTGCAACTCAGGATGAACCGGGGGCATTTATGGAAACGATAGGTGTTGAAACAGTTTATCCGCATCAGTTGCAATTAGTAAAATCTGTCAGCGAAATGATGGGATTTCGAGAGCGTTTACAGTCTGTTTTGGATAATTTATCTGACGAGTTAGTGGCTGAAGTCTGCGACTTTGCCGAGTTTTTGCAGGAAAAACAGCAAAAAGTGCGTGAAGCGAAGCTATCCCGTAGGGAATCGTATTAAGCATCTGCGCGATAAACGTTTAGGTAATGAAGGGATAATTTAAAAGCCAAACATCGCTTTTAGTCCATTTGCGATCGGCTGATACTCTTCAGGAGTTAAATCTCCTCGGTAGCCCAAAATACGCTTTATGTCCACAGCGCGTAATTGATCCAGCAACACCGTAGAGTCATAGCGTAGGTTTCCCATTCCCGCCTGAAGCTGCGGATATAGCATGGAGTTTCTTGTCGCCCAATCTCCTTGTTGTGTCGTCAAGGGAACAACTATTACCAACGAAAACCGCGTTATCCCTGTGACATTTGGCAAAGCTACAACTACCGCAGGTCGAGTGTTTTCCTGTTCGCGACCGGGGGGAAGTTGAGCCGGGAAGTTAACTAGCACCACAGCCCTCACCTGCAAAAAATTAGGTAGCTGACTCACAAATTTTCTCTACCTTTTTATTGCCAATGTCGATCGGGTTTGGTTCTTGAATCCGCCATTTAGCATAGGCGATAACTTCTTTAAAGTCTGCTTCTTCAAGTTCTGGATAAGTTTGGCGTATTTGTTCTGTCGAACGAGATGCCATCATGGAGATGATATTTTCAACAGTTATGGGTAGGTGGCGAATGCAAGGTTTTCCCGCCATGAATTCTGAATCGGAGGTAATTCTAGTAAATTGCTGGATATCTTCTTTGCTACTCGTTGCACTTTCATTGTCGAGAATTACCATTCCAACTCCCGGAATAAAACGTACAGGCTTTGTTCCTTCGAGGGGGTCTACATCTCCCCAATCATAGGGGGGAATTTCATTATCGACGAGGTAAAGTTGGCGCCAAGGCGATTTTGCCAATGCTTCCTCGGAAATGTCAGGAAAAAACATTAGGACTTCTCCGATGCCGACTGGAAAACCATTGAGTTTGCTCAAGCCATCTATAATGGCGGCTAGGACGGATAAGTCCAGGTGGTTGAGGTTTTCGGCTTTTTCTATCAGTTGGTATACGGTTTCAGGATTGAGTGTTTCGCCCACAGCTTCGACTAAGTTTTCGGGGGTGAAACCTCGACATTTTAAGTATTCGGCTAGTTGTAAGCGAATTGTACTCATGGGTTTAGTTGAGAAAGATTTTAGGGTGAAGTGCGATCGCCCTTTACCATTATCCTATTTTTTGGATGGAAAGGGCGATCGACCTTTTGATGAATTTACCTACATCCCTGTTTAATATTTCTCGTAAAAAGAGTCTTCAATCGAAAGACAATCTGGCGAACAGGGATTTGCTAGTTGTTGCAGTTCAAGGTTCCGATCTTCCAATGAATCTACCTTGTACTGTAGTTCAAGCTTTTCATGTTCTGAGTCATCCAACTTTTGTTGCAGTTCAAACTTTTCATTGCATTTTTGTTGATTCTCTATTTGAAGCAATTCGATAGTTTTGTCCTTTGCTTCTATTTCTTCAAGCAGAATGCGGATCAAGTTTGCTTGAGTAGAGTGTGCTATTTTAAGTTGCTCAGTGAGCTGTCTATTTTCAGAAATTAGGATGTTAGCCATTAGCTTCTTTGACTAAGTGTTGGGTGGATTGATATTCGCCATTGCAACAAGTAGATTAGATACAGCTAAGCCAGCCAGTAAGCTGACTGGCTGCTGTATAGGCTATTTTGTTCTTAGTTAATTTCCGGCTTGGGAGAGTGCTGAGCAATCCACCCGCGAATCTCGTCATTAGCCATACCTTTGAAGTATGGTCTGTCTTTTATACCTTGACGTTTGGCTAGGTTCAAGGCGATCGCAACAAGGCCAGACTTTGGCTGTGTCTGCATTTGACCGTCTTGATGGAGCTGATATACCAGATAAGCTAGCTCCAAACCACGAGGGTGCTTAGACAGTTGGTCTAGTAACAACAGCGGATTTTGTGTTATCATTTCCTTAAGTGTGTAAAAAACAACAAGATTTTTAGAGTGGGCTGTGCATACGAACTCAGCCACTCTAAGATTCGACATTACGAAAAATAGAAAAAATTAGAGCGTCCTCAGACCGGCCAGTTTGAGGGCGTTTTGTTTTCTATTTTAAAAATATAGCACCTCTGAGCTGAGTTGACAACATTACGTGCAGAAGTAGGCAGCAAAATTAAGTGCATGACCGCAAATGTAATAACTTATCAATGAATACCTTGATAACAACTTAAAAAAATAACACATAAATAAATACCAGGGCTTACGCATCAACTGCATATCATTTACGCATCAACTGCATATGCTATGATATGCAGTTGATGCACCTGTGCTTATGCACTTAAAACATATGTTGAGCGATAAAAATCACCAAAATGACGAGGAAGACTTGGATGAGTCGCTAATCAAAGAAATTAATGACTTAGTTCAACAACCTGTTCACCCCACAAATAAAAATTCTAAAAATGACTTACAACCCTTGCCAGTTGTACATTCAGACCTCGACGAGTACGGTTTAGATCCTTATGAATTCCGACTCTATGCCCATGTAGTTCGCAGGACTGGGGGGAAACTTAACGGTCAGTGTTTCGCTAAACTGAAGAAAACAGCAGAAATCTGTTATATGAGCGTCAGAAAAGCCCAATATGCCCTAAAAACTCTTTGTGATGCGGGTTTAATACTGAAGGAGCAGCGTAGGGGACGTACTGACGTGTACAGGCTAACTCCCAAAAGCAACTGGAAGCCAAAAGAAGAACTCAAGCAGATTAGACAGAAAGCCAAAGAGTCTAAAGTTGAGGACTCAGAAGAAGAGTAAAATGCAAACAAGCTAAACCGTGGTACGGGCGGGACACCCGTACATCATCTGCGGTTAAAATATTCGTAGGATAAATTAAGAGTTACGTGCGATCGTCCTTAACACCCTTAGTTTAAGGATAAAAATTAGGGGTAAATGTGAGGGGATAAATTAAGAGTTAGGTGCCATCGCCCAAAACACCACCAAAACCAACTACTTACTCAATACCCCAGCATCCGTACTGCTAGCAAAAGCCGGACTAATAAACTCCTCCTTCTCTTCCAGCGTGATGTAACCTTTATCTACAGCTAGCTGCATCACTTCCTCAAGAAAACCTCTCAGCGCATCTAATACTTGAGCGCGATCGCATTCAAAAACCTTTTCCCAGCCAGTGGTAAGTTGGGTTTTGTTACCTCAACCCAACCTACTAATACCAAATTCGGGTTAAATTTCCCCTCTATCTCTTAGTCCGCGCACCATCCGGACTTTGTGTGTATAGACGCGGTTTCAACCGCCGAGATATCTTACGGTGTCGGATTCGGATACTTAGCGTGCACAGAATTGATTTCTGCTACAATCTCCTTATCCAAATTCACCTCCAAACTACCGAGATTTTCCTCAAGCTGTTCGAGACTTGTTCCACCGATAATTGTGCTCGTGACAAACCAGCGCGATCGCACATAAGCCAAAGCCATCTGCGCCGGACTCAAACCGTGCGATCGCGCAATCTCAACATAGGCTTTCACAGCATCGTTCAGATTAGTTTTATCGTAACGCTGACCGAATCCTGCGAACAAAGCCAGCCGCGAATTTTCCGGTATTCCCTTCAGGTATTTACCCGTTAAAATTCCGAAACCCAAAGGACTGTAAGCCATCAATCCCACATTTTTAAACCGGCAAGTTTCTGCCAAATTCATGTGAAAAGTCCGATTGCTCAAACTGAAAGCATTCTGAATCGAAACAACTTTCGGTAAGCCGTGTTTTTCTGCTAATTCGCAAAACTCGCAAACTCCCCAAGGCGTCTCGTTACTCAAACCTAAATAGCGGATTTTCCCAGCTTTAATTAAATCAGCAAATACCTCTAACTGTTCCAAAATCGGTACAGTTTCGTGCTCTTGGGCGATGTCGTAATCCGGCGCGCCAAATAAGGGCACGTAGCGGTCTGGCCAGTGGATCTGATAGAGGTCGATGTAGTCAGTTTGCAAGCGCTTCAGGCTGTCATTCAGGGCTTTTTCGACATTTGGGCGATCGATCTGATTTTTCCCTTCGCGAATCCACTTTAATCGAGTGCTTCTCCCCGCCACCTTAGTCGCTATAATGACTTTATCCCGCTGCTGTCGCGCCAACCATTCGCCGATATATTCCTCGGTTTTTCCCTGAGTTTCCGGCTTTCCGGGGACAGGATACATTTCTGCCGTATCGATAAAGTTGATGCCTCGACCGATCGCAAAATCGAGCTGTTGAGCCGCTTCTGCAACGGTATTCTGCTGGCCGTAAGTCATCGTACCCAAACAGATTTCAGATACTAATAAATCGCTGTCGCCGAGTTTTTTGTATTCCATGAATTTGATGGTAAAATTATCTGATTCTATATTACCGAAAAAATTTCATTTATTTGACAACTCCAGAAAAGTGCGATCGGCTTTCTCTCTTAATTCCTCTGCGCTCTCTGTGTTCTCTGCGGTTAAAATTATTTCTTCATAATTATAAGCAAATTTGATGCTCGTAGCAATGTACTCATTGCGAATCCTACATTAGAAAAATTTAATGTTAATATAAATAATTGCTAGCCAGATTATTTATGAGTTTCTACCCACAAAAAGTTCCGTTTGTCAACCTCTCCCTGCAACACCAACCAATTAAATCCCAAATAGAACAAGTAATGGGAAAAATTATTGAGCGAGGAGACTTTATTTTAGGTGAAGCACTGACAGAATTTGAAACAGCATTTGCCGCAGCTTCTGGAGTAAAATACGGCGTAGGAGTGGCTTGCGGAACAGATGCGATCGCCCTCGGACTCCAAGCTTGCGGTATCCATCCAGGGGACGAGGTTATTTTACCAGCCAACACCTTTATCGCCACCATAATTGGGGTGATTCAAGCCAAGGCTACACCTATTATCGTAGATTGCGACCCTGACACCGCCCTGATTGACCTCACAGCAGCCGAAACCGCTATTACCTCGAAAACTAAAGGAATTATTCCGGTGCATTTATACGGTCAAATGGTATCGCCCGGGCAGCTTTTAGATTTTGCGAACCGCCACAATTTGATCGTATTTGAAGATGCCGCCCAAGCGCACTTAGCCGAAAGAGAAGGATACCGCGCGGGATCCATTGGGAAAGCAGCAGCATTCAGCTTTTATCCCAGCAAAAACCTCGGTTCTTTTGGCGACGGCGGGATGTTAATTACTAACGATGCAGAAATCGCAGAAAAAATGCGAACTCTCCGCAATTACGGAGCACCCAGTAAATATTTACACACCGACATCGGTACAAACAGCCGTCTCGACAATTTGCAAGCCGCCGTGCTCAATGTGAAATTGCCTTACTTAGAAAAATGGAATCGCGATCGCAACTCGGCCGCCCAACACTACAATACTCTACTAGAACCCCTGAAACGCCAAGGCATTGTACCGATCGCCAACCACAGCGGGAGCGGTCACATTTATCACCTCTATGTTATCCAAATTACTGAGAAAAGCCCGATCGCCCGCAACTCCCTTCAAGAAAAACTCACCCAAGACGGGATTCAAACAGGCATCCACTATCCCGTACCTTGTCACCTGCAACCCGCCTACCAAAACTTAGGCAATCGCGGCGACTTTCCCCGCGCAGAAACCCTGTGCGAACAGATTTTATCATTGCCAATGTATCCCGGATTGAGCAATACTCAGATCGAGCAGGTTGTACGGGCGATCGCGCGATCGTTTGACAGTTGACCTGGGACCGCTAGACAGTTGACAGTTGACCTGGGACCGCTAGACAGTTGACAGAAGGAAGAGTTGACTCAAGGAAGACGCAATACTGAAGGAAGACGCAATACTCAAGACGGAAGAAGACATACGCAGCAAACTGTTTAGCGATCGGTATTTTACCTTTAATTAAGTGGATTTACTTAATTGTTTATAAAAGTTATGCTGAGAGTCTTGCAAGCCATAAGGTGGAGTTCTCAAAGCGTTGGAGTCCGGAATTAACACATCCTTAACTCACAGTTAAAAACCGCTTTCGCGTTGCGAGCCCTCGCGCGGCAATCTCAAAACTTCTCAAACCATGCACATCCAGCGTAGAATTCGGATTGTTCTCAAGCGATACCTCCTGGGGGAAGGTATCATGGTACTCCTAGTGCTGCTTTACGCCCCCCTAGTAGTACACTGGTACGACGGCTGGTTCAACAAAAACATCAGCATCGAACACGAATATTTCAGCCACGGACTAATTGGTTTGCCCTACGCGGCTTATATTGCTTGGACAAACCGAAAGTGCTGGCTGCGCTTGCCCAACTCGCCGCATCCTTTGGGAAGCTTTTTGCTGCTACTAGCGACGCTTTTTTATCTAAGTCGCTTAAGCGATTTAGTAAATTTATCCCTGCCAGTAATGCTGGCTGGCATTTGCTTGTGTTTAAAAGGAATTCCCGGATTGAAATTGCAGGGAATGCCGCTTTTATTCGTATTTTTGGCCTCTCCCAACCACATTCCTTACCTCATTGAACCCTACGCATTGCCGTTGCAGCACTTCATTGCTAAAACATCAGGCTTGATATTAATTAAGGTTGGTCTCAACGTGAGAGTGGAGGAAATTTATCTGTACGTAAACGATCGCATTGTCGAAGTTGCCCCCCACTGTGCCGGCTTAAAAATGCTGTTTACCAGTCTTTATGTCAGCTTAATTCTGCTGGATTGGACGGGAGTTTGGAGTTCCCACAAAAGAAGCATTTTGTTTTTAGCGAGTACATCTATAATTAGCATCACTTCCAACATTCTCCGCAACACTTTTCTGACTTACTTTCACGGAACCGAGAGAGAGAACCTTTTTACTTGGCTGCACGCCGGATGGGGTGGAGACTTGTATTCTGCTTGTATACTAGGCTTATTGGTACTTCTCCTCAACGGGATGGAAAAGTATTTCCCAAGCGGGCCTGACAATTAGTGAAACAAATGATTTCAGCACGGAAACTACTGCGGCGGCACGAATTATCTAAAATTGTGGTACTGGTGTTTTTGGTGGTATTGGTTGCGGCAGTAGCAATTCCCGGCTACGCGACGGGAAGGTGGCCTTGGACAAACCCGCCACCAGTTGCAAACGTCAAGCAATTGAAAAGTTTGCGCCAACACGGGATGACACTTCCCGGCTGGCAGGTGATCCGCGTTCAGAATAACGTCCTAATTGGCGGTCACAGGTGGTTAGTTGAAGAAATTAAAAATCATCAAACAATTGCCATTTTATTGCTAATGCCTCAAAATGACCCCAAAAACCAGCCGCAAGTAGAATGGCTAGATATTGATGGATTTCATCGGTGGCAAACAGATTCTCATCGCACTTTGAGGTTTACAGTTAAATTAGCAAAAATATCCGACAACCCGCCGCCTACCGTCGAGGCCCGGTTTTTCCGAAGCTGGACTCCCCAACAAACTTTTGCTGTCGTGCAGTGGTACGCTTGGCCTAACGGCGGTTCTCCAGCAACCAGCCGCTGGTTTTGGGAAGACAGCATTGCGAGGCTGTCGAACCGCCGCGCCTCTTGGGTTGCTGTCAGTATCATCGTTCCCATCCTACCCGGGGGCGAGATTAAGATAGTTGAACCGCTGCTGCAATCTCTCGGCGAAACTGTTCAGGCTCAATTAATGGCAGAAACTTTCTGATAAGAGAGTTTTTAACAAATTTGTGTGCGGGTAGAGTTGAAGGTTGGGCTCATTTCAATGAGAGGTATAAATAGTATAAATAGGGATGTTGAAATCGCTTCTATACAAACAAAGACCGCCTCCGCGGGCTAGAAGAATCAAGAGGTAATACCAATTATGAAAAATATTGCTACAGATAAATTAGAGAATCTCATCTTTACGGAAACGGGATTGCCTTGTCCGGGGGGAGAGTATAAAGAATATAAAATTTAAGTGCAGCTTGCGGACATGAAACTTAAAAATCAGCGGATTATTCAAAACATTACCATTCTTTATACCCTGAAAATGCGGGATAAATTCCCAATTAGAAATCGCGTTGCTTTTTCCTTGGCAGGCCTGTATTCAACTGCTTGGACTCTATCTTTTGCTGCTGTATTCTGGGGCTTTAACGGCAAAGTTTTTTCGGAAACGGCTTTAGCCCAATCTGTTGTTCCTCGTTCCGAACAGTTCGTGCCGCCACCGCCACTGCGCGTACCGCCACCGCCACCAGCACAGCCTAACCGGGACATTAACCCAGCTTTTCGGAATCGGCCCTACCGCCTGGGCCCGGGAGACCAGATTTCTGTTCAAGTTCAGCGCTTCCCCGAGCTAGGTTTTACCGGTGCAATCAGCCCTGAAGGGGTAGTTGTACTGCCGCTAATCGGAACAGTAAATGTGCGCGGCCTTACCGTCGAAGAAGCACAGCAGCGCCTCCGCGAGCGGTTCACCCAATTTATCAAAAATCCTCAAGTCTCGGCTGCTTTGCTCGTTCAGCGCCCGGTGGTGGTGACGGTGACGGGGGAAGTGGCGAGACCGGGTTTTTATCCGCTGCAAACTCCGCAGCTTCCGGCGGCTCTGGCGGCTGCTGCTGGGACTACTCCGACGGCCGAACTGCGGGCGGTGCGGGTGCGGCGGACTTTCCCGGGTGGTGTTGTGGCGGAGCAAGTTGTGGATATTTTGACTCCGCTGCAAACTGGTATTGCTGGGCCGGATTTGCGTTTGGAAGATGGAGATGCGATCGTTGTACCGTATAAACAGGTTACGCCCGATCGCGCAGCCGATCGAGATTTAGCATCCAGATACAGCCTAGCCGCTGCCGCTGTCCCCGTCCAAATCACTGTCACCGGAGAAGTCAGCAAACCGGGTTTTTACACGCTTGGGGCGGGTTCTGGTCGAATTTCCGCCGCTTTGACGATTGCGGGGGGAGTCACGGGAAAAGCCGATTTGCGGGCCGTGCGAGTGCGGCGGACGCTGGTGGACGGCTCGTCGGTGGAGGAACCCATCGACCTCTACACTCCCCTAGCAAATGCTAACGATTTGTTCGATTTTCCTTTGGCCTCGGGAGATGTGATTGTCATCCCCCAATTGGACGCTAGTACCAAAAACCTAGACTACGACAAAGCTTTGGTGGCGCGGTCTACGCTGGTTAAGCCCAGGATCTACGTTCGAGTTTTGAGTTACGCTAGTGGTGGTTTGACCTCGTTCTACCTAGAAAATGGCAGCAAGTTTTTGGATGCTATCAACAACTTGCCTGTGAATCTAGCTGACTTGCGGAAAATGGCTTTGATTCGGTTCGACCAAAAGCAAGGTAGAGCAATCAACCGAAAGATAGATGCGAAAGCTGCTTTGGAGGGCAATGTTTCTCAGAACCCGATGCTGGAAGATAATGATGTGATTGTGATCGGTAGGAATCTGGTAGAGCGTATTGGTTATGTTCTCAATACTTTTACTCGACCGTTCCGCGATACTTTGGGATTTATTCTGTTCTTTGAGCAGTTGAGAAATGGGGTAAACAATCTGTTCGGGCCGTCCTCTAATGATAAGTAGTCATATCATTTTCGATTTTCGATTTTCGATTTTCGATTTTCGATTGAGAATGACTTATTCCATAATAGTTGCAACAGGGGCCTACAGTTGTATTGTTTTTGGTAACTGGTATCAGTAATCAATCATCAGCAGTCATCAGTCATCAGTCATCAGTCATCAGTCATCAGTCATTAGTTATGATTTATCGTTAGCAATTCTTCAATCTAAAATCTAAAATCTAAAATCTAAAATCTAAAATCCTTATGACTTTATCAGTTGTCAAACGTTATTTAATAGCTTTCGACCAATACAAGTGGGTGGGACTGGCCACTCTGGCGGTGACTGTGGGCGTGTCGGGAGTAGTGGCCCTGCAGCCAACTGCGGCGCCGGTTTACGTTGCAGCAGGTACGCTGGCATACCGCAGGCCGAGCGTGATTTTTTCATCGACTACTACCAAAATTCAACAGGAAGGACAAGAAATAACTAAAGATATGCTGCTGGATACAAAGAAGGTGATTGAACCAGCAGCAAAAAAAGTAAAGATTTCTGCTAAAAAGCTGAAAAAGGACGTGCAGGTAAAGATGCCGAGTAAGAATAATGACCCCAGCGCTTTGATTCAAGTATTGTACAAAAATGCCGATCGCAAAAAAGCAGAAGCGGTAGTAGAGGCGCTGATGAACGAAATGGTGGCTCGCAGCCAAAGTATTAATACTTCAAGACTGCGAGAAACGATCGCCCAAATTAACCAGCGCTTGCCGGCAGTAACTCAGGAACTCAGAGAGACGGAAGCAAAACTTGAAGCCTACGAAAAACGAGAAGGAACTGCAATTTTAGCCGCTCAGAACGGTGCACTGCCGCAAGCGATTACCAGCAACGAACAGCAGCAGCGACAACTCCGCGTGCAGTTGGGAGGAATTGAAGCTCAAATCAAAAGCTTGCAGGATCGCTTGGGATTGAATGTGGAGCAAGCTTACGTCGCTCAAGCACTGTCTGCAGATCCAATTATTGCGCAACTGCGAGTGCAATTGTTTACGATCGAATCTCAGCTCAAAATTCTGCGCGCGGACTTGCAGGAGGAACATCCGAAAATTGTGGAATTGCTCAAACAAAAACAAGCTTTTGAGCAGCAGTTGCAGCAGCGACAGTCGGAGGTGCTCGGGGGTAACGGGGTGGCGGCTCCGCTCAGAAGTGCCGATCGAATTCGGGTAGACTCTTCTTTAGACCCGGCCAGACAGCAGCTAGCTCAAAGTTTGATTGCTTTGCAAACGCAGCAGGATATGGTGCAACAGCAACTCCAAGGAATCGAGAAAACTGAACAGCTATTGCGCCGGGAACACGCAACAATCCCCAACAAGCAGTTAGAACAAGCGCGGTTAGCCCAGCAAGTGGGGCTGAAAAAAGCTCTCTACGATAAGATGCAGTCGGCTTTGGTAGATGCTGAGGCGGCGGTAGCTGAGACAACGGGGAGTTTGACAATCGCCCAACTTCCCAAAACCGATGATGTTGAGTCAAGCAAGAGAGGTTTGCCGGTGATGCTGGCGGTGGGGGGATTTGTGGGATTGCTGCTGGGCGGCGGGTTGATATTTTTGTTGGGGATGCTCAACGGCAAGTTTTACAGTTGGGAAGAAGTGCGGGCGGCTTTGGTGGAAAAGGAGGTGCCGATACTGGCAGTTTTGCCTGAAGTGATTGTGTTTGATTCCTACGGGGATGAGATGCCTCTGGCTTTGGAGTCCAATTCGCCCTATTTGGAGTTTTACGAGCGGTTGCGGACTAATTTGCGCCGAATTGGTGAAAAGCCTGTAAAGGTGGTGTTGCTGACTTCGGCGGCGCCTTTGGAGGGGAAGAGTTTTAGTGCTTATAATTTGGCAATTGCGTCGGCTCGATCGGGCAAACGAACTTTGTTAATTGAAGCAGATTTGCGATCGGGTTCTAATGTGGAATCTTTGAAAATCGCTGCCGATCCTCTGGCGGCGGTGGAACCTTTGCACTATTACGGCAATATGAGCGAGTGCGTTTTGTTGGTTCCAGAGGTAGAGAACCTATACGTGGTGCCGAGTCCGGGCTTTTTGCGGCAGGCTTCGGCGGTACTGGAATCGAGCGAAATGCGGAGGTTGTTTGAGGATGTTCGCAACCGCTTTGATTTTGTGGTTGTGGATTCTCCGGCGTTGAGCGAGTGCAACGACGCGCTGACGCTGGAACCGTACACGGACGGTATGATTTTGGTAGCGCGGGCTGGTTATACTCTGGCTAGTATGTTGTCAGAAGCTGCGGATCAGTTGCTGGAATCTGAGGAGGATGAGTCGCATAAATCGGGGCCGCGGCTGTTGGGGGCGATTATCAACGGTGCTGATATTGCGGTGAAGTTCCGCAACGATATTGATGAGCTGGAGTTGCCTTTGGGTGTTGCGGGCGATCGTCGAAGTGCGATCGAAGTGCGATCGAGGCAATTACCGCAGCAGTCAAAGCAGAAAAACAAAGCTATTAACAGTAAATTCAACTAATAATTTATGGGATTAAATTAGACTATAATTGCATTCATTTATTGATAAAATATCTTGAATATAGCCGAGTCTCAGAAAGGTGAGGTACGACTGGGCATAGGCCAAACCGGGCATAGGCCAAACCGGGCATAGGGCACGCAAGCATACCTCACTTTTTTGAGAACCGCTATACATCTGGTTTCCGAAGCATTCATCTGCGGTTTTTATGTAAATCCAAGATTTATGCAATAGGTATTTAATCTGTAATCAAAATACAGCCTATTCCAGGTTTATGAAGTACATTCCAGAAACCGGGTTTCTTTACCTGTCTCGTCTCTAAACTGATTCTGTTGCTAGAAACCCGGTTTCTCGCGATCTACATTTACATGGAATATGCTGTATCAGCATCAAGCCAGGATGAGGCAGCATTGAAATCTGTCTGCCTGTCCCACTTGACCTTTGAATTTCAAAGGTGGTACCCGCCAGGGACTTGCATCCGCGGAATCAATCCCAAATCTTCAACGCTCATCCTTGCGTCCCCCGGATTGCATCTGTGGGGTCAATCCCAAATCTAAAATTCTTCAATTCTTTAATCGAATGACATTGGTGACAATGCCAGAAAGTTGTCACCAATGATTAAAACCCACTAACGCAAATTGCTAGTCAAAAGACCTACTTAGCAAATTGGTTGTTCAAGGCGACCAAACCAGGATTAAGCTTGGGGTCTGTGAGTGAATTCAACCAGCTAGCGGCGACACCGAAGTTGGAGACTGAGTTGGAATTAATCCCGACGTTAAAGGCTCCGATTCCGCCACCCAGTAGCTCGTCGGCGATATAATTGTTCACCAAATCTGCTGTTCCCGAAGCCCCAGCCCCAGGCAAGCTGGAAGTCTTTCGCAGGCCACCGTCGAGTAGCTCGTCGTTTGTCAAAGTGAGACTACTTGCCGTTCTCTGCAGCGGAGCTAGAGGTGCCAACGGATCGGGGTCATTGTCCACGATCGTCAACACCGCGGTACTTTGGGTTCCAATCGTGGCGCCTGTCGGGTTAACTAAACTTAAATTGACAGTTTCGTCACCCTCAAACAAAGTGTCTTCGAGAATGGGAATGGTGATGATTTTGTCTGCTACATCCCCAGCGGCAAAATTGACAGCGATCGAACCATTGGTGTAATCAGAGCCGGCTGTAGCACTACCACCGGACAAGTTTACGAAAGCTGAGACTGCACCCAGAGCGCTGCCAATGCGAGTGACTGTCACTGATTGAACGACCGTTCCATCTTCGTTGACACTGAAGAAAGGGGCGCTAAATTGCAGGGTGCTGTCATTGTCTACGATCGTCGTAACGGCGGTGCTTTGGGTTCCAATCGTCGCATTGCCTGTCGGGTTAACCAAACTTAAATTGAGATTTTCGTTACCCTCCACCAAAGTGTCATCGATAATGGGAATATTGACTATCTTGGGTGCAGAATCCCCAGCAGCAAAATTGACAAGGAGCGGAGTATTGGCGTAGTCACCAGGGGCGATCGCAGTTCCATTGGCTAGGTTCACGGTAGCTGAAACTGCGTCAGCACTACTGCCAGTGCGAGTGACTGTCACGGGTAACACCGCTACGCCATTTTCTCTGATCCTGAAAGTACCAGAACTAAATTGGAGGGTGCTGTCATTGTCAATGATGTCGAAAGTGGCGGTACTTTGGGTGCCAATCGAAGCATTGCCTGTAGGGCTGCCCAAAGTTAAGCTGAGATTTTCGGTACCTTCGACCAAAGTGTCGTTGACAATGGGAATATTGACGACTTTGGGTGTGGTGTCCCCAGCGGCAAAATTGACCGAGATGGGAGTACCGGTGTAGTCAGCAGGGGCTGTAGCAGTTCCAGGGGCCAAGGTGACGGTGGCTGAGACTGCACCAGAGGCTACACCTGTGCGAGTGACTGTCACGGCTGCAATGGGAGTTCCATCTTCCTTGGCGCTGAAGGTAGGAGCACTAAATTGCAGGGTGCTGTCATTGTCTACAATGTCCAAACGGGCGGTACTTTGGGTTCCAATGGTGGCATTGCCAGTCGGGCTAACCAAACTTAAATTGACATTTTCGAGCCCCTCGAACAAAGTGTCGTTGACGATCGGAATATCCACCGTCTTGGGTGTGTTGTCCCCATCGGCAAAATTAACAGGAATTGGAGTATTGGTGTAGTCAGCAGGGGCTGTAGCAGTACCATCGCCCAAGTTGACGCTGGCTGAGACTGCACCGGTAGTGCTGCCAGTGCGAGTGACTGTCACGGCTGCAACTGGCGTTCCATTTTCGTTCACCCTGAAGGTAGGATCGCTAAATTGCAGGGTGCTGTCATTGTCTAAGATGTTCAAAGTGGCGGTACTTTGGGTGCCAATCGTCGCATTTCCTGTCGGGCCAACCAAACTTAAATTGACAGTTTCGGTAGGCTCTAACAAGGTGTCGTTGATAATCGGAATGGTGACGGTTTTGGGTGCAGAATCCCCATCGGCAAAATTGACAGGAATCGGAGTACCGGTGTAGTCACCAGGGGCGATCGCAGTACCGTTGGTCAAATTGACGTTGGCTGAGACTGCACCAGCACTACTGCCATTACGAATGACTGTGACGGCTGCAACGGGCGTTCCATCTTCGTTAACGCCAAAGGTAGGAGCGCTAAATTGCAGGCTGCTGTCATTGTCTACGATGTTGACAGTGGCGGTACTTTGGGTGCCTATCGTGGTATTGCCTGTCGGGCTACCCAAGGTTAAGTTGACAGTTTCGTTACCTTCTACCAAAGTGTCGTTGACGATCGGAATATTGACCGTTTTGGGTGTGGTGTCGCCATCGGCAAAATTGACAGCGATCGGAGTATTGGCGTAGTCACCAGGGGCGATCGCAGTACCATCGGCCAAGCTGACGGTGGCTGACACAGCACCAGCACTACTGCCAGTGCGAGTTACTGTTACGGTTGTGATGGGGGTGCCATCTTCGTTGACACTAAAGCTGGAGCCGCTGAATTGCAGGCTGCTGTCATTGTCTAGGATGTTCAAACTGGCGGTACCTTGCGTTCCAATCGTCGCACCGCCTGTCGGGTTAACCAAACTTAAGTTGACAGTTTCGGTACCCTCTACCAAGGTGTCGTTGACGATCGGAATATTGATCGTCTTGGGTGCAGAATCGCCAGCGCCAAAATTGACCAGGATGGCAGTATTGTTGTAATCAGCAGGGGCTGTAGCACTACCATTAGCTAAGTTCACAGTAGCTGAAACTGCTGCGGTACTGCTGCCAGTACGAGTGACTGTCACGGCAGCGCTCGTCGTCCCATCTTCGTTCACACTAAAGGTAGGAGCGCTAAATTGCAGGCTGCTGGGAGGAAGAGTGTCATTGTCCACTATGCTCAAAGTGGCAGTACCTTGCGTCCCAATCGTTGCACCACCTGTCGGGTTTGCCAAAGTTAAGTTGACATTTTCGGTACCTTCGACCAAAGTGTCATCGACAATGGGAATGGTAATAGTCTTGGGTGCTGTGTCCCCATCCGCAAAATTGACAGGGATGGCAGTATTGTTGTAATCAGCAGGGGCTGTAGCAGTACCATTGGTCAAGTTGACTGTAGCTGAGACTGCGCCAGCGCTGCCACCCGTGCGCGTCACGGTTACGGCTGCAACCGCTGTCCCGTTTTCGTTGACGCTGAAGGTAGGAGCGCTAAACTGAAGGCTAGGCGGATTTGAAGTCCCTTGATAGTCAATCTTCCGTACCAGGAAGTCGGAACTATCGTCTTTGAATGCGGTGGCGGTGTAGGCAGCGGTGGGGCTATCGTAGGCTTTGGCGGAGAACCGCAGTTCGTCAAAAGCAGTGTTGGTGAGAGGCTTGGCTTCTATCTTGAATTGGAAACTGCCATCGGTCTGATCGCCAATAAAAGTCACTCCATCTGAACCCACAGTAATCGGTTTTGCTGCGATCGGAGCGTTGAGACGAGTGATCGTAAAATTGCTGGCCGGTACCAGAGTCCCATTATTAAAGATTTGTAGCAAACCAACTTCATTACCTTGATCGCCCACTCCTGGGCTAGTTTTGGGACTCAAGGCGCTAAGGTCGATCGTCGCGCTAGTGATGTCTTGGTTATCTGCCCATTTCAGCTTCAGCGCTTGAGATTGATTTGTGTTGGGATTATAGTTGATTTCCGCTCTAATTTTACTGGTGTCGGTGAACCAACCATCATAGGAGGATGGGACACCAATACCAGGGCTACTGCCATAACTCAACCAGCTTTTAGGATTTTCATTAGTTGGTAAGGTGAGGTTGGCGATCGCTTGAGGATTGAGGTAATCAGTTTCCACGCCATCAAAAGCTATCCCAGACAGTTTGATACCTTGATTCTGGGCAGCAGTAGGCCATTTTGTGATTAGGTCATTGACGCTGGTGAAATTAGTGGTTTGACCCAAAGAACCATTCAATGGAGTAGGCATAGCTTCTCTTGTGATAGTAATTAACGATTAGAAGTGACAGAAAACCAGAGGCTTAGGCTTTTTTGATAGTTATCGGTCACGATAAGCAGTGTTTCATCGTCAATTGCTGCGATCCGGACAAATGTCAGATAAATTTTTCAGGCTTGCAAATAGCGGGTTTTCCACATACGTAGAGGAGAATTTAAATAATTGTCAAGATACGTAAATTTACGTATAATAATTATCAAAATATGTGAAGGTGTAGTTGGACGGCAGCCCTGTTATCTCTGCACCATCAAGGTGAATACCGTTGGGTTAAAGTTTTTTGTCATTGCGAGGAACAAATTATTTGTAGGGTGCGTCAAAGTAAAAATTGTACCCAAAAAATATCGAAAATCTCACAGCTCCGCACACCCGCGACAATATTAATGAAACAGCCCTGCTATCGCGCAATAATTCTGGCAAAATCGATCGCACTCCTCAACAAGAACTTTTGCATCAAGCTCATTCCTATTCTCTGGCAATACGTGGATTCATTATCACCAGTGTTTTGCTCTATTTTGTAGGTATCGGTTCCTTTGTTGCTGGCAAATTTCCAGAAGGAACAATTAACACCGCCAGCGAGTCAACACTCAAGATCCTGTTTGTGCTCGTCAAGCTCGATCGACAAAACACCGATCGCCTATCCGAACAATTCACAGACCAAGACTAACCACAGTATAACTGCTGGGGCGATCGCACTCTCAGGCAAAATCGGGCCGGGGCGATCGTCCGCCAGCTTATATCATCCGTCATTTGCCGGACATGATTGATTAAAATGTGTGGCACTACTGATTAGATTCCGGGCGATTCTGGCGCTTGTTCTGAATAAACTGTTCCAAATCCGCGATCGCATCTTCAAAATCCGACAAATTAATTTTCGCAGGTTTAGCCTTCTTCGGCGGGCTCGAAGGCTGACTCGCAGACTTAGCTTGAGGCTGCGGAGGCTGAGGCTGTGCCGCATCAGGGTTGGAAGCTTCTATATAATCAAACAATTCATCCAGGGACTGAAAAAAAGCTTGAGCCGAGGCCCGGCGTGAATCTTTCAAATCATCCTCATCCATCATAAGCCACTCCATAGACTTCAAAACTTGCCGAAAAACTCGCGATCGCCCGCGCGTGCAGATATTAGACCTCAAAACCCCAATCAGCTAAAACCCTTTATAACTCTCACTTTTATCCGAGGCTTCTTCCCCCTAAATCCCCCTTAAGAAGGGGAGTAGGGGTCGACTTTGAGAAGAATCCTGTCCCCCCCCTTAAGAAGGGCTTGACAAGGGGAACTTCGATCGCCTCTTGTTCCCCCCTTAAGAAGGGGGGCTAGGGGGGATCGGGGCTATAGCATCAAACAGTAGACCGGCCCTGCATTTGACTTTAAGTTGACACCAATGGCCTTGTCACCCATCAATCTGTACTTAACTTTACACCCACCTACAGGGTGATGGGAGACTTGGCGCACAGCCAGCTCAACATAATCAACCCTAAAAAAATCTGAGTTACCGTCTAATTAACCCTAGTCTAGTCGAGAATAAGGACACAGGACTTATGCAACTATTACCGCTGTTCAAGGGTTGCGATCGCAACGCACCACCTCCAAAGGACGGACAGACGGTGTTTTTTGCTTGAGTCCTAAGATTTCAAAGGCATTAGGAGATTTTAAGGTGACTCAAGGATTTGATTACGATTTAGCAATTATCGGCGCCGGTGTGGGCGGGCACGGGGCCGCCATACACGCGGTTAGCTGCGGGCTGAAAGTGGCAATTATCGAAGCGGGCGACATGGGCGGGACTTGCGTCAACCGCGGCTGCATTCCCTCCAAGGCGCTGCTGGCGGCTTCCGGGCGGGTGCGGGATTTGCGGAATGCCCACCACCTCAAGACTTTGGGCATTCAGTTGGGAAATGTGGATTTCGATCGCTCTTCGATCGCCAATCACGCTAACACTATTGTTAGCAAACTGCGCGGCGACTTAACAAACAGCCTCAAACGTTTGAACGTCGATGTCATCCAAGGTTGGGGCAAAATTGCCGCTGCTCAAAAAATTACAGTCGAAACCGATAAAGGCGAGAAAACTATTACCGCCAAGGATATTATTCTCGCTCCCGGTTCAATTCCCTTCGTCCCTCCGGGGATAGAAATTGACGGCAAAACAGTATTTACTAGCGATGATGCTGTCAGACTGGAATCGCTACCGAAGTGGATTGCAATTATTGGCAGCGGTTATATCGGTTTAGAGTTTTCGGATATTTACACGGCCTTGGGCTGCGAAATTACGATGATTGAAGCTCTAGATCAATTGATGCCGACTTTTGACTCGGATATTGCTAAGTTAGCAGAACGAGTGTTAATTGCACCCCGCGATATTGAAACAAAAGTTGGTTTGTTGGCTAAGAAGATTATTCCCGGTTCGCCCGTAATTATTGAATTAGCTGATTTCAAAACTAAGGAAGTTGTCGAAATCTTGGAAGTTGACGCTTGTTTGGTAGCAACTGGCCGAGTGCCGGTGAGCAAGAATTTGGGGTTAGAAGCTGTTGGCGTGGAAACGATGCGCGGTTATATTCCAGTTAACGATAAGATGCAGGTTTTGGCTGCGGGAGAACCGATCGCGAATTTGTGGGCGATCGGCGATGTTAACGGCAAAATGATGTTAGCGCACGCTGCATCTGCTCAAGGAATTGCCGCCGTCGAAAATATTTGCGGCCGCACTCGCGAAGTTGACTATTTGAGCATCCCGGCGGCGGCTTTTACTCACCCAGAAATTAGCTATGTGGGGATGACGGAACCTGCGGCGAAGGAGTTAGGAAAAACCGAAGGGTTTGAGGTTGCTTCTGTCAAGAGTTATTTTAAGGGAAATTCTAAGGCTATTGCGGAGGGTGAAACCGACGGTATGGCTAAGGTGATTTACCGCAAAGATACTGGGGAATTGTTGGGAGTTCACATTTTTGGTTTGCACGCTTCGGATTTGATTCAGGAGGCGGCAAATGCGATCGCCCAGCGGGATTCTGTGAACACTTTAGCATTCCGAGTTCACACGCACCCGACGCTTTCGGAAGTGTTGGATGAGGCTTTCAAACGGGCGGCCGGAGCGGCGGGCGGTCATTAATTTGTAGGGGCGGTGTTTCCAAAGCGCCTCAACTTAAGTCTAAACACTTGATAAATCTCGTTTACATCCCAGTCTCGATCCCCCTAAATCCCGCTTAAGAAGGGAGACTTTGAAATCCATTTCCCGGCTTTTTGACAGGGGCTTTGAAATGCTCTTGTCCCCCCCTTCTTAAGGGGGGCTAGGGGGGATCGAGCGGTTTATTGGAACAACAGGAGACTGGTACTATATTTGACGTGTTTGTTGACGCCAATGTGCGATCGCGATCGCCCCTTTTTGAGAATTGTGTTTAAATGGAACTAAACCAGCGAAAAGAACTATTTAGTAAAGCTTACGTGCGCGCTGTGGCAGCAGTGGCTGGGTGTTCGGTAGATCAACCAGAAAATGATTATGATAGCGTTGACCTTTGTATCAAGGCTGTCGATCGCGATCCAGTACAGCCGCACCGCCTCGAATTGCAGTTAAAATGTACGTCAAGAGATGTACTCAATGCCCAATATGTTCGATATCAGCTCTTCGGTCAAAAATTACAACGACTTGAGAGTCACTGCCTTTATTCCCCGCGTACTGATTGTAGTTTTAGTACCGGAAAATATCGGGGAATGGATACAACAGTCAGAACAGGAAATGTTGCTCAGGCATTGTGCCTACTGGTTATCTTTGCGGGGAATGCCGGAAACTCAAAATACCAGTCGCGTGACTGTTGAGTTGCCCCGCAGCAATGAGTTTACAGCAGAGGCTCTACAGTCCATTATGCAGCGCATTAGCCAAGGAGATATTCCATGAAAGTAACTGTACGGGATTTAGAAGTTTTTAAGAGTTTAGATGTGAATGTAATCATAGCATATTTACAAAAAAATGGCTGGCACGAACACAGCCGAATTTATGAAAATAAAGGAGCGATTTGGGTTAAGAAAAATGATGCAGGAGATTTGTTTGATATTGGCCTGCCTTTGACAAGGGAGTTTGCCGATTATCCAGCTCGCATGGGAGATGCTGTCAAGACGCTGGAAGCGGCAGAAAATCGTTCTCAGTTAGAGATTTTAAGCGATTTAATTACTTCGTTAGACAATACTGAGATTCAGGGATTTGTTGTGAAGGTCGATCGCGAAAATGGGGAGAAAATGGCTAAGGTTGCGATGATGGGATTTGTGGTGGGCAAGTTGCGGAAAATCTATGTTGAACTTAAAGAGACTGATGGTAAATTAGCACTGAAAGCCTATCAGGAAAGAATTCCTGTCACTTGCGGCGGCGATTTTGTCAAAGAAGGCGGATATTTTGCTGTAAAAAATCTGCGGGAGTTTGCTTTGATGGCAGAGGAAGAAGGGAAAGGAGATGAAAGTACGCGCGGCGTAGCTATCCCGTAGGAAATCGCCCGTATTTAGGGCGGCGGTAGAGTGCCGATCGCATTTTGGGCTAATTCGAGAAATTCTTCAGCTTGGGCGATCGAATCTGTGGCTTGCTCGATCGTAACGGCATCAAGTTCGCCGTAATCTCCAGCATTTCGCAATTCCTGAGCTCTGATGAGGTATTGGTGAAACTTAACAGGAACTCTTCCTGTACGAGCAAATTCTCGGCCAAAGGCACTAATGACTGCGGAATGTTTAGAAAAAGATAGTCCTTCACCTTCTAAAAATGCTTCGGCGATATAAAACATAGTGTAGTAGGCGCGAGAGGCTGCATAATCCGGGTATTCGCCATCTAACATTAACTTAGCCGCTGAAAGGCTTTGACGAGCTTTGGCGAGTAAGTTTAATTGAGCCGATGTCATATTAAAATTCCCTCTTTACGGATATTTCTGAGCAAAGGGCCTTGATAATTAGTGAATTTTTCTTCATTCATAAACTGGCAGCTAATCACTTCATCATTTTGCAGCGACAAATCTGCTACTATCTGAAGAGTTCTATCAATTTCTTCGCCCGCTTGGACTGGCGCTTTCAGAACTACTAACACATCTATATCTGAGTCGGGATGTGCATCGCCTCGCGCTTGGGAGCCGTAAAGCACCATTTGGGTGAGGCGATCGCCGTAAAGTTGCTCGAAGTGCGATCGTAACTGAGTTAGTATGTTCTTAAGTTTATCGTTAATGCTCATATTTGTTATAAAGGATTGGAGGGCGATCGCACTTTGACTAATTCACTTAAGATTAGATATTTTTCAGGAACCACTGTTAAGAATTACCTCAGCAATGTCTTGGCGTGTAGCACCGAAGATAAGCAAGGTGCGAATCAGGAGATCCAGGGAAGTGGAAGGATCGCCAGCTTCCATTTTAGCAACTCTTGACTGGCTAGACTTAATTTTCTGGGCCAGCTCATGCTGAGTCATCTGTTGGCTAATCCGGTTTTGTTTGATGGCTTTACTCAGTGCAAGTTTCATTTCTATGAAAGCAATTTCTTCTGATGAAAGTCCGAGAAATTCCTCTACTGTCCCGATAGTCCATCCTGCTGCTTCTAAGCGTTGGCGTTTAGCTATGTCCATAAAATACCTTCTAGATTTAACTTGAAATTTCGTCGTATTGCTTCAAGCGCTTTTTACATTTTTCAATTATCGGATCCGGTGTTTTGTTCGTGGTTTTGTTAAATACATCCACTATAATAATAGCATCTACATCAATTCGATAAATGATGCGCCAATCCTTGCTTGTCTGTGAATCGGCTAAACGGATTTCGTGACAATGAGATCCGATGCTTGGCATAGGGCGAGAGAATGGCATGGATAGGCTTTCACCATCCTGTAGCTTTCGCAGCAGAAATCCCGCTTGAATACGCGCATCAGTAGAAAATGGCGGTGTTTTTACTTCCCCACTAAGCCAGACAAGGGGTTTGCTTTCCGAATCTACCATCTATATTTTGGGTTTTTTTAGATTTTATGTCAAATCAGACATATTGGCAATGCAGCTTGCCTTATAAAGAGAAGGTCGATCGTACTTCAATCAGAATGTTGCAAATTTGGCTGACTTTTAGCAATAATAAAAGGAGATTCTAGGTCGATCGACCAGTTTTCATCAATAACTTTGAGATTGGGATCTAAAATTAGAGTCAGTTCGCCAATTTCATCATCTCCCTGATCGCTAACTAAGTTGTTTTCGCCAGCCGATAAATTGGCTTTGAGTAAAAATTTAAGTTTAATCCAGTTAGAAGTGGAAGGGTTGTTGATGATATTCGTGCCGATCGATCGGGCGATTAACTCAGCCTGACTATAGTTTGTCTTATGAATGGTTGTCAAAGCGGTAAAAATTCCCTAGGGTGTTGAATAAACAGAATTAGTGATACTCAAAAAAAGAGCGATCGCACTTCAATAATAGAAGGGCGATCGCTCTTTCAGCAGCTAAGTCAATTATCAGAAATACCAGAACAACATAGCCTATGCTTAGCATTCTCAGGTCGTGGATTTAAAAGACTACTGGGGTTTAGCTGCTTCAACTATAGCGTGAACCATCTTAATTGCCTCTGTGATAGGTATTTGACCACTTTCGACAGCCCTCATTAAATCATGAGCCCTTTGAGGGGTAATTAGATTAAGCCTAACTGGTTCTTTCAAGGAAACGATAAATTTTGTCTTGTCACTGTCTTCAAGCTTAAGCTTAGATTCTCCTTCTTTTGCTTCAATCTCGCTTAGCTGTTTTTTTAACTGTTTGAGAATTTCTGCTTGTTTCCCTTCGTTGAAAGTGCCATCCAAGAATATCCTCTTTGCTCCAACGAGAGCTGCTGCACCTAATGCTGCACCGCCAACAACCAATCCTACTGGGGGTGCAACCGCTATTAGCCCAAAAAATATGGCTTGACCGCCGAAAGCCGCAACAGCAGCACCAGCAGCACCAGCACCTACCACACCAATCCCAACATCAGCTAAAATTCCTAACTTATCATGAGGATTTTTTTCCAATTCCTCGATCGCTTTAAGGATTTGCTCCTTAGTTACGGTTTTATTTCCTGACATATTAAGCCTCTTGATTTTTTCAGCTTTTGTTTTTTAAGCAGTGATAACGTTGCGAAAAGCTGCATTGAAAACATCAATCAGTAGTTGAAAAAACAATTGGGCGATTTGAATAAAGTCTTGTGTTACTCCAACTATGCCATCTACTTGACGATAGCCTTGATCTAGTCTATGTCCAGCGATCGCACCAACAGTTATACCTAGCACTGCTGCCAATGGCGCTAACACTGGGCCGATAACTGGTACTGAACGTACCAATAGTCCCACAGCAACTCCTAGAGCAATGCCCGTAGCTAAATTAGGATGTGCTTTGACAAACTCGATAATTTTGAGCAGAATAATTTTCCCTACAGCCAAAACTTTGTTACCAGATTTTTTCGTGTAGCTAGCCAACTCGTGCAATCTGATGGTGACTTCGTGGGGCAAGCCGAGATCGTTTAACCAGACATACAAATCGCTACTACTCATTGAATCGGCATCTACTTGCCAGAGAACCATTTCTAAGTTTGCTTGGGGGAGGGATAATGCTTGTGCAGTCATTTTTTTTCTATGGGAAAGCTATAAAAGTGCCTCTTAAATATGATTGTGACTATAAAATCTCAGTCTTGTCCAGTCGGAAAAAGTCGGATTAAGTAGGCACTTTTATATCATTTGTCATGTACCCACGCCAGAAAAAGCTGGACAAACTCGATCGGGCAGGGCCGGAAAAAGTCGGATCGAGTAGGATATAATAGGCAAAACCCCAGCATCTACCCGACCTATGGACGTTCAAGAAGTCTTAAAACTTGCCGACGACCTAGTTTTTATCAATACGGGAAAACACTTAGACAATCTGCAAGAGGTGATACTGCGGGGAACTTTACAAGGTCAGAAATACTCAAAAATAGCAGATGAATCTCACTGTAGTGAAGGTCACATTAAAGATATTGCCTCTGCATTATGGAAGCTACTATCAGAAGTATTAGGCGAAGAAGTCAATAAATCAAATTTTAGAGTCAGATTGGAACAAGTAAAATTATCAAATCTCTGGAACTTCAATAAAGATTTTGTACACATTGGTAACGTCAATTTCTGTGAAAATAATTTACACTCATCAAAAGTTCCCAATTCACCAACCGATGAAGAACCTCTAAACAAAGGCAACACTGAACCACAATTGCGTCAATTCTTAGCTGAAATGCCTAAGTCTGGAATTTTCTACGATCGCACCTCCGAACTCACCACCCTCAAACAGTGGATTCTACACGAAAACACCCGCCTACTCGCCATACACGGCCTAGTAGGCATTGGCAAAACCGCGATCGCCGCCCAACTTGTCGAACAAATCAAACATGAATTTGATTTCGTCATCTGGCGAAGTCTCGCCACATCTCCACCCCTGCTAATACTTCAAAAAAATATAATTCAATGTTTCTGTAGGGGCGGTGCCCCCGTGCCCGCCCCAAATACCGACGGCGTGCCCGCCCCTTACCCAGAAGAAGGGGCAACCACAGGGGGATTGCCCCTACTGGAATACTTGCAAAAATACCGCTGTCTGCTGATACTTGATGACGTACAAATGGTGAATAGCAGCGGACAACTGGCTGGCAATTACCAACCTGGATATGAAGATTACGGCAGGCTATTCAGACAGGTAGCAGAATTATCTCACAATAGTTGTTTAGTTTTGCTCAGTTGGGAAAAACCCAGAGAAATCGCCGCATTAGAAGGCAAAAACCAGCCAGTGCGATCGTTACAAATCAATGGTTTAGGTGCGGGCGCGGGGGAAATCCTCAGAGAAAAAGGTTTAGCTGAAGATGCAAAATGGTCAGAACTAATTGAACAGTATAGCGGTAATCCCTTGTGGTTAAAAATAGTTGCTACAATGATTCAAGATTTATTTGACGGCAGCCTAGCGGAATTTTGGTCTGACGGTACACTATTTTTAGGCGATCTAGAATCTTTACTGCATCAGCCATTTAATCGCTTATCCGAGTCAGAAAAACAGGTGATGTCATGGCTAGCGAGTGAAACCGCGCCAGTTTCCCTCTCCAAAGTGCCAGAGAATCTGCAATTATCTCGATCGCAATTTTTGAAAGTTATGCAATCCTTGGGACGGCGTTCATTAGTTGAAAAAATCCAGGAGGGCGATCGCACATTTTTTACCCTTGCACCCGTACTAAAAGAGTATGTCAAAATTAACTATTCCCGCCCAAACAGTGAGTAATAAAAATTATATAGCAAATCCCGGTAAGGACACGGCAATGCCGTTTCCCTACAGTGAATTTTCGGAAATTTGGAAATGTGCGATCGACCTTTGTTTATTGAATTAGCTTTTCAGTCCTCTTTTAGAGGACTTTTGCTATGAGACGGGGGTTTTCAACCCCCGGCGGACTTGCGGGTTAGCGCGGGGATTTTGGAGGCCCAAAAGTGCGATTCACGCTCGGGATAGCTACGCTCGCGCGTACTTTATCAACAATTTTTTATAATGGAATCCAATCCAATTTATCAATCCATTCTTCAGCTTCCGAAGTCTCCCAAACTATCACAATTTCTTCGGCCCATCTGCCTAAACTTGCACTTGGACGCACCCAAAACAGTCCCCAAATTTGTCCTCCCGTCGCCCAATATTCCTCCAAATGTCCGGGAATACTTTTGCGGTTATCCGTTATCAATAGCCTTTGCGATGATTCCAAATAGCTGATGATTTCTGGATCGAGGGTTCCTAATGGCGGTGCATTTGCGTCGCCCACCCGCAAAATATCTATCTCCGGCTGGAGATGCAATACAGCACTTTTAAGCTTAGGCAGCCAATTTTCATCGAGTAAAAAACTAATTTTCACTTGAGTAAAAGTAACTCCTGTTCTCGTTGTGCTTTGATTGCTCTCAAACGTTTGACTACATCAGAAGGTTCCTTAGCCAACCATTCCTGATAGCGTTCTTCCCGCCACTTCGCCAGCCGCAACATATAAGCATCCATCTGCCTGCGATTGTGCAGATAATAAGTTAGCGTCGCGTAAATTTTCTCTAAATTCAAACTTGGTAATTCTTCCAGAATTTGGTCGGGCGAATATCCATCCAAGTAATATTTAATCACGTCGTCGATGCCGATCCGATGTCCTTTGATGCGGATGTCATCGGGGTCTAGAAACTCAAAATAGTCTTCTAGTTGCATCGGTTTATCTCCGAATACTTAGTCGATCGCATTTTATCATAAATTGAAAAGGTCGATCGACCTTATATAATAGAAACTTGTTACGATCGCCCTTTATCCCCCTTAGTATGATTCAAATCCGCCGCCGTCCGCCCAGCACCTCAGTCTCCGTGCTCTACCTCAGCTACGAAATCGCCGTACCCGACTCCAAGCCCCGGCACATCCTCGAAGAAATCGTCTGGGAAAAAGAAGCTGAAGTAGCCCAAAAGCGCGATCGCACGCCCTTAGCCGATCTTCACAAAAAACTCCCGTTTGCACCGCCCGTGCGCGACTTCCTCAGTGCCCTCAAAAACGGTAAAACCACACCCGCTATCATCGCCGAAGTTAAAAAAGCTTCCCCCAGCAAAGGCGTAATTCGCGAAGATTTCGACCCGGTAGCGATCGCGATCGCATACCAAGAAAACGGCGCCAGTTGCATCTCCGTACTCACCGATGAAAAGTTCTTTCAAGGCAGCTTCGACAACCTCGCTAAAATCCGTGCCGCCGTCGATTTGCCCCTACTTTGCAAAGAGTTTATTATCTATCCCTACCAAATCTATCTCGCCCGGATTAGCGGCGCCGATGCTGTATTGTTAATCGCCGCCATTCTATCTGACAAAGACTTACAATACTTTGTGAAAATTGTCAAGACTTTGGGCATGACAGCTTTAATCGAAGTTCATACTCTCGAAGAGCTCGATCGAGTATTAACCCTAGAAGGAGTAAACCTGATCGGCATCAACAACCGCAACCTCGAAAACTTTTCCGTCAGCCTAGAAACCACGGGTCAACTATTAGCCGATCGCCAAACCCAAATCCAAGGAAAAAATATCCTCACCGTCAGCGAGTCAGGAATCCACACTCCCGACGACCTAACTCAAGTTGCCAAGGCCGGCGCCGGGGCCGTCCTCATCGGCGAATCCCTAGTCAAACAACCCGATCCGGGCGCTGCTTTAGCCTCCCTTGCCAAAACGCATCCCGGCGCATGACTCGGCGAGACCGCTTGACAAACACCCCTTAATTCTGATAAAAATTGATTGAGTAGGTAAATAATCAGCATTTCTAGCCTGCATCGACTCAAGCGCTTAACTGAAAAAAAATAGCACTCAAAGCTATATTGCGTAGAAATATTTTGCCAGAAAGCAATTAAATCTATTCGCTCTCGCCAGTCGATCGCACAATTTAGCGTTACCAACGCACCCAGCGCCGAAGATTCGATCGGCAAAGCAGGGGTTTTTGTACGGCTAGAAAAAACATCAAAAGTCGGGCATCTAATGTTCACCTGTGATGCCCCATGCAATTGCAATGGGGTGTCGGTTCACTGAGGTATGTTAGCTTTCATGGAGCCAATTCCCCTTCCTTCGTACATTCATTATGAATTGCTACTTCAATTGTTAGAACGCAAAACGATGTTTGCTGTCAGTCCACAATCGCCCCAGCAGCAACAAGTTCACCAACTTATTATTACCCTGCGCAAAGCCCTGGCCATTCAAAAGCAATTAGAACAAAGCTGCGAGCGATCGAACTTAGCAGTAGAACACCGCTGGTCTTTAAATGAAACTAACCACAGCGGAGTTAAAAGTTAAAAAACTTAGAGTATTAACCGATCGTATTTGATTTATTCTGTAGAACTCCCACAGAAAAAGTTAGGACAATATCATGGACGACAAATTAATGCTGATGATTCCCGGCCCGACGCCGGTGCCGGAAGCGGCTTTGCTGGCGATGGCAAAACACCCGATGGGCCACCGCAGCAAGGAATTTGACGCGATTTTTGCAGAATGTACCGAAAACCTGAAATGGCTGCACCAAACCAGCGGCGACGTGCTGAGTTTGACTGTTTCCGGTACCGGCGCGATGGAAGCTGGGATAATTAATTTCTTGAGTGCGGGCGATCGAGTTTTAGTCGGATGCAACGGCAAATTTGGCGAACGCTGGGCAGAAGTCGCGGTCGCTTACGGTTTAAACGCGGAAATTATCAAAGCTGAATGGGGCCAACCTTTAGATCCGGAACACTTCCGCGAAAAACTCGAAGCCGATACCGACAAGCAAATCAAAGCTGTCATCATCACTCACTCGGAAACCTCCACCGGCGTTCTCAACGACCTCGAAACCATCAACCGCCACGTTAAAGCCCACGGCGAAGCTTTAATTATGGTCGATGCTGTCACCAGTTTAGGCGCTGTCAGCATACCGATGGATGATTGGGGAATCGATGTCATTGCTTCGGGTTCTCAGAAAGCTTACATGATTCCTCCGGGTTTGGGTTTTGTGGCCGTCAGTCCCAAAGCTTGGGAAGCTTACAAAACTGCTAAATTGCCCCGCTATTATTTAGATTTGGGCAAATATAGCAAAGACGCTGCCAAAAATACGACTCCTTTTACTCCGCCGGTCAATATGTTTTTTGCGCTGCAAGCATCGCTGCGGATGATGAAAGCAGAAGGGTTGGAAAATGTTTTTGCCAGACACAAACGGTTGATGACAATTACCCGTGCGGCCGTACAAGCTTTGGGTTTGCCGTTGTTTGCCGCTGACGGTGCCGCCAGTCCTGCAATTACCTCCGTGATGCCACCTGCATCCGTAGACGCTCAAAAAGTGCGGACTTTGATGAAAAAGAGATTTGACATTGCTCTCGCCGACGGACAAGACCATTTGAAAGGTAAAATCTTCCGAATCGGTCATTTGGGCTTTGTGTGCGATCGCGATATTCTAGCAGCAATTTCCGCCCTCGAAGTCGTGGTGCGAGAATTGGGTCATGAAGGCTATACTCCTGGTGCAGGCGTTGCCGCTGCTGCGAAGGTTTTAGCCGAATCCTAATCTCAGTTATTAAAGGATTTTGGATTTTGGATTTTCTCTAAAATCTAAAATCCTTTTAATATGCTTGGGACAACCAATCAAAGATTTTATCCAACTGTTCTAAAGTGACTAAACCGTATTGCCACAGAACCATCGGCAAGGAATTAGGGTCTCGATCGCGTTGCCGCTGTTTGTCGCCACCGCGTTCGGCGACAGCAATTGACGCCGGAGAAATTGCCAAATCTTCTTGTAAAAATCGAATTAATCTAGTGTATGTAGCGGGTGCCATGTGATTTCGCCTCCATGTATAGGACACCATTTTCTGATGCGAACCTGATGTTTTTGATTACTAATAAGCCAGTTTTAAATCTGTCTTTTAACCGTCGATAGCTGTTTTAACAGTATTAGCGGTTGTTGAAAATGCAAAACTTAGTGCTGAGTGCGACTGTAAAGCCAACCTTTCCCAAAAAGCGAAAGGTTTTGCAATTTTGCTGATGCTGGTCCGATCGCTCGAGCGATCGCGATCGAACCTAAACTGAATACCTCGGCATCTTGCAGCGCGAATCTGAATAAATCCTGCTACCTAAAACTACTAAACCAGGTTCAGAGTTTAACTTCATCTACCCAAATGCAGAATCCGCAAATCTACTTCCCCAAAATTGGTTAGATATTTCGATCGAACCCCAAGCGGCTACCAGAAGTTCACTGGGCCAATTAATTTGGCTCGTAGCATCTTACTTCAGATAGGTTTAGTAGATTTAGGTCGAACCTGAGAAGTTCCAGAGAATTTCTTTTCGTACCCAAAGCCCGAGCGGCTGAGCATCGTCTCTCAGGATTGGTAACGAGTCGCTGACTCGTCTCATACCTGCGACCAACAATCTACAGCTTCTGCAAACAAGCTCAAGCCCAGACTGACTGAGATTGACATAGTAGCAAATCTTTTGGTCTTTGTGCTGCATCTTACATTAATAATTTAACAGATTTTATCAATTTTTGTAAAGTTTCTAAATTTTTGCCGGATTTACCGAAGCCGAACTCAGCCGATTCAGAAGAGGAGGAGTGACCTCAGAAACCCGGTTTCTACGAAATTTTGTGTTTATTGACGAGAAATATGAGAAGAAACCGGGTTTCTAGCCCCATGCGCCAGCCCTGAAAATGCCGGAATTGTTACTGGAAAAACTCGATTTCAATCCGATCGCCCACTTTGACACCGAGTTCAGCAGCTCGCCCGCCCCGGAGTTCAATAACTCGATCGACAGCAGTATCGGGCCCGTAGGTAGGACAAGGATCTGCAGTACAAGGAGGTGCAGAAAGTTCGATCGCCTCAACCACCCCATTCCGCAGAAAAATCATATCCAGAGAAATCTTGCAATTTTTCATCCAAAAATTGACCGACCGCGCCGATTTAAAATCAAACAGCATTCCTCTGTCATCCGGCAAAGAAGTTCTGTACATTAAACCCATAGCCTGCTGTTCCACTGTTTTCGCCACTTCGAGTTCGATTGGGCGATCGGCTATCCGAGCTCTAGCAGAAACAGGCAGCACTTGGCCCGATGTTGTCGCCCTCGGAGACTGCGAGGTCAAAATACCAGTAGCACCAGCATCTGCGACAGGTAAAGTCGGCGAACATCCCAGCAAAAATAGAATTACCCCAATACTCAGAAAATTAGCTAAATAACTCATAATGATTTTAGATTTTAGATTTTAGATTTTAGATTGGCAATAGGACCTTGGACCTTGGACCTTGGAACTAGCCAACAGTCAACAGTCAACAGTCAACAGTCAACAGTCAACAGTCAACTGACTGCTTCAAGCTTCGCGCATCACGTAGCCAACACCGCGCACGGTCTGAATCAAGCGCTTTTCGCCCTCATCTTCAATTTTGAGCCGCAGATAGCGGATGTAAACCTCAATTACATTCGACTCGCCCAGAAAGTCGTAACCCCAAACATTTTCCAGAATTTGTTCCCGAGTCAAAACCTCGCGGGGATTTTCCATCAAATACTTTAGCAGCTCAAATTCCTTCATCGTCAGGTCGATCGCCCGTCCATTGCGCAGGGCCCGCCTAGAGGCCAAATCCAAAACTAAATCGCCAAACCTCAATTGTTCGTTGCTGCCGTTATCCGGCTGCAAATACAAGCGCACCAACTGCAAAAACTCCTCAGTGCGGTAAGGTTTGAGAAAATAATCGTCCGCGCCAGCTTCTAGACAAGCTACGCGATCGTCAACTGTATCGCGACCGATCAATAGCAGCACCGGCACCCGATTGCCACTACTTCTGAGGTGAGAACACAGTGACAGCCCCGACTCTGGCCCGAGTATCCGGTCAATTACAATCAAAGCTGGGTGCAATTCACGGGCTAAATGTTGGCCGGTGGCGGTATTAGAAGCCACTACAGGTTCGTAGCCGGAGGATTTTAAGTCGAGACTCAAGTGTCCGGCGAGAACTTCGTCTGTTTCAACCAGCAGGACACAGGGATTGCGATCGAGAGTAATTGCAGCCATTGAATTGACCTGTGAAGACCATAACTGTTCTAGCACGTTTGAGGCTTGTTGGCGGTTGGCGGTTGACAGTTGGCTGTTATTAGACTTCTCCTAAAAAGCAGATTTTGAACAGGCAGGATGCCTGTTCCACGATAATTATGGGAGATGTCTATTCGTTATGGGTTATTTGCGAGTTGCTACCCATTACCAATTCCCAATTCTACAATGCCCCATGCCCCATGCCCAATTCCCGATGCCCCATGCCCCATCCCTCCGCTTCGCTCCGCCCAATTCCCAATTTAAATTATGACAATCATCGTATTCGGCAGTATCAACATCGACCTAGCAGCAAAAACTCCCCGGTTGCCCCAACCTGGGGAAACAATCATCGGTAGCAATTTTTTCACGGCCGGCGGCGGCAAAGGAGCAAATCAAGCCGTCGCGGCCGCCCGTCTCGGCACTTCTACTAACATCATCGGCCGCGTCGGTAACGATAAATTTGCTGAAGAATTATTGACTAATTTACAATCTTATGGTTTAAGTACAGATAATGTATTAATAGACCAAAACACTCATTCAGGTGTGGCAATTATCGCCGTAGACGAGACAGGTCAAAATAATATTATTGTGATTCCGGGCGCGAATAACAATGTCGGTGAAGCAGATATAGAACGTCTCAAAAAACTCTTAACAGCAGCTACATCTTTGCTGTTACAGTTAGAAATTCCCCTGGAAGTTGTCCAAAAAGCTGCGAAAGCTGCTCGTCAAGCGGGGGTGCGAGTTATTCTCGATCCAGCACCGGCTAGGGCGGATTTGCCGATCGAACTTTATCCGCTAATTGACATTATGACGCCGAATGAAGTGGAAGCGGGTCAGTTAGTCGGTTTTCGGGTGAATGACACGGAAACCGCGATTGTAGCTGCCAAACAGTTGCAGGAGCGCGGTGTCAAGAATGTTATTGTCAAATTGGGCGATCGCGGCGCTATTGCTGTTACTGCAGAAGAAACCTTTTTTGTACCGGCTTTTGCTGTGGAGGCGATCGACACTGTGGCTGCTGGCGATGCTTTTAACGGCGGGTTGGCCTCTGCATTAGATGCCGGTCTGTCCTTGTCAGAGGCGGTGCGGTGGGGCGCAGCAGCGGGCGCTCTGTGCACAACTAAAGTGGGTGCTCAAGGTGCTATGCCCGATCGGGCAACTTTTGATAATTTTTTGCAGAATTTAATTTGAATTGGTCAGGTGCGCGTTAGTTGAATTTGTCAGGTGCGGAATGCGCGCCCTACTTTGACTTGTAAAGCGCGCATTAGTTGAATTGGTAATTTGTCAGGTGCGGAATGCGCACCCTACTTTAACTATTTTTATTTAATCGCCGTCTTTGAATTCTTTGGCTAGGCGATCGAGTCTGTCGTTATTTTCTTTCGCCAACATGACCAGCAAGCTAACAATATTTGTTGTTAAGCCGCTAGTGGCGGTAATTGTTCCTTCTGGAACTTTGCCAAAAAACAACAATCCGATGCCTAAAATATTGACAAAAGTGCTGGCAATGATGAGTACAAGAGTTGCGTGAGAAATCAAAGGCGCTTGTTGATGCCCACTGTCTGGAATAATCTTGCGATCGAGCTTGGCAGAGTCATCGGAGGATGGTGCTTGCTTGGGAGGTAATTTATTGTCCGACATTTGTCTAAATTCCACTCTACAATCCTATTAAAAATCAAGCAAGGTTGAGTTCAGAGTCGATCGCGAAGGTTGAGCGAGTTGACTTGTTGGTTGACTTGTAGTTGAGATTAAATCTATAATTCGACTTAGTAATTTTCTGTAGAGGCATCATGGGGCGATCGCTCAAAGTTTCTCCAGGGTGGATCGAACAAGTCAAATCGGCTTTAGGACGCAACGGCTTTCCGAGTCAGAAGGCTTTGGCTGAAGAATTGGACATTGGGCTATCCACAGTCAAGAAATTTCTGACGGGACAACCTGTTGATTACTCATATTTTCTGGAAATTAGCGGAAGATTGGGGTATGAATGGAGAAATATCGTATATATAGACGAAACTATCCCTAAGCCTCTCTTCGAGGAAACCTCAGCTTTCATCACTGGCACTCCCATCACTCATCCGCGCTACTTTTTCGGGCGGCAAAAAGAACTAAAACGCCTATTCGACTTACTCAAACGCCGTCCCCTGCAAAATGCTGCCATTATCGGCAAGAGGCGCAGTGGCAAGACTTCTTTGCTGCACTACTTGAAAAATATTACCACCACCCCAACAGAACAGTTGCGTTCCGGTCAAAAATCTGACTGGTTGCCCTCTCCAGAAAACTATCGTTGGATTTTCGTAGATTTTCAAGATGCGCGACGGCAGAGTCGGGAAGGGCTGCTGCGCTACATTTTAGAATCCCTAAAAATGCCAGTACCTAACCCTTGCGACTTAGATAGATTTATGGATGCGGTTAGCAGTAATTTACGTCAGCCTACAGTCATCCTATTAGATGAAATTGGGGCAGGATTGCAACGCTGTCCCGAATTAGATGATGGGTTTTGGGAGAGTTTGCGCTCTTTGGCGACTAACCAAACCAATGGGAATTTAGGCTTTGTCTTGGCAACTCCAGAATTGCCGATCGACTTAGCGCGCAGCACCGGGCATAGTTCGCCTTTTTTCAATATCTTTGGATATACCACAACTCTGGGAGCTATGACTGAAGCTGAAGCGCGCGAGTTGATAGCCAGTTCGCCCATTCCTTTTCCGGCTGAGGATGTCGAGTGGATTTTGACTCAAAGTAAATGCTGGCCTCTGCTGCTGCAAATCCTTTGTCGAGAACGATTATTTAGTCTGGAACATGGGGAAATGGGGGATAAGTGGCGTGAAGAAGGGTTACAACAGATGCAGCCCTTCACTCATTTATTTTAGAAACTTGTCTAGCAATACTCCGGACAGTTTTTGGAACGATACTACAAGTTTTACAGGGCAAGGATCATAAAAAAGTCGAATTAAATGTAAGTCAGGGGTGGAGCTGACATTGATTTAATTATCCACAGTGGCTCAAAGTCAAGCGAGCATAAGCCATTGGGCCATATAAAAACAGTCCGGACTATTGGTCTAGGGCTCGTTATATTTATGAAACTACTCAAAATTAAGTAAGTAAAGCAATTTGATCGCAAGCCCTCGCATTTATCTGTGGGCTCAATCTAAAATCTAAAATCTAAAATCTAAAATCGGATGACCTCCCCAAATGTGCCGCGCAACGCCTACACGAATGCACCGGAAAAGCATCCCAACCTAATTCTGGGTAGCTTGCAATTGCTGTTCTGGCTTTTCTTTCGTCCCTCGGCTTGGCGAAACTATCTCAAGCGCAATCCAGCTTTGGGGAAATTACTAATAGAAGTATTCCTAGTCGTGCCTGTTCTAGCCAATTCAATTGTTGTTGCCTTCGTACTTTGGTTATTAGGTGCGCCAGTAGAAAAGATTGCGTCGGGCGTAGTGTTAGGTGTGGTGTCGAGCGTGGTGTCGGGCGTGCTGTTGACCAGCTTGGGGTTGATCTCACGAAAGGACAAGAAGTTGAACGTGGCGCTCGGCATAGCGTCGGGCATGTTGTTGGGCATGTTGTTGGGCGTAGCGTGGGGCATGGCATCGCACTGGGTGTGGGGCGTGGCATCGAACTTTATGGGGGGCGTGGCATCGCACTGGGTGTGGGGCGTGGCATCGAACTTTATGGGGGGCGTGGCATCGAACTTTATGGGGGGCGTGGCATCGAACTTTATGGGGGGCGTGGCATCGCACTGGGCGTGGGGCGTGGCATCGGACTTTTTCTGGGGCTTGGTGCCGGACGTGAGGTCGGAGCAGTGCCCCGTGATGTTCGAGTGGAAGAAAGAAAACTTGCGCTGGTGGCTCGGGACGTTGAGCCAGTGCCGCGTGATATGGGAGTGGAAGAGATGGGACTGGAGCTGGTCTATCCCGGTGGATGGGCGGATGCTGGTGTGGTTGCCAGTAGTGTGCAGCGCGGTGTGGGGTACGATCAGGTACCTGTGGGGCGTGGTGAGGAACGTGGTTTGGGGCGTGGTGAGGAACGTGGTGTGGGGCGTGGTGAGGAACGTGGTTTGGGGCGTGGTGAGGAACGTGGTGTGGGGCGTGGTGGTCGTGGTGTGGGGCGTGGTGGTCGTGGTGTGGGGCGTGGTGGTCGTGGTGTGGGGCGTGGTGAGGAACGTGGTTTGGGGCGTGGTGGTCGTGGTGATGGGCGTGGGCTTGGTGGTCATAGCCTTATGCCTGCCAGTGGCACTGTATCCCTTCCTAACAGGATGGAATATTCTGCTCTACCAACTCGATAAACAACCCACAGCTACTAAACCCAGTTTCTTACGTCGGCATTCTGCTTTCTGGTATGAGTGGCAGGGCCTTCCCCTACAAGGCTTAGACCAGCACATTCTCTTAGTAATGAGGCGGAATCCAGAAGAGGGCCAAGCTGCACTCAAGTATTTAAACACAAGCCGCCAGCGTTGGGCTGCACAAGCTGTAGAAATTGAACTTAATGCACCGAAATTAGAATGTTGTAAAGATGTAGCTGCTATCGGTAACGCCTACCGCAATCTAGTCCTTGTAGAACTGAATAGTCCAGTTAGTCCTCTCCTAAGTAGGTTTAGTCGCATCAGCGAGGATGTAGCAGCAGCCCTCAACCAAAATAGTGCTTACAACCAGCGTTTAGCCCTCAGTACTGTAGCAGAAAGATTAAATGGTTTAATTTTTCAAGAATTGACCCGCAGTGGTGACAAATATGCAGTACGTTTTCGCCCTATTGCACATAGTTGGTATGAAATTGTCACCAACGAGGTACAATTTGGACTTGATGCACGGGAATTAGAACGTTGTACGGATGTAGCTGCTATCGGTGACGCCTACCGCCATCTAGCCCTTGGAGAACTCAATAGTCCAGTTGATTCCCTCTTAAGTAGCTTTAGTCGCATCAGCCAGGACGTAGCAGCAGCCCTCAACCAAAACAGTGCTTACAACCAGCGTTTAGCCCTCACTGCTGTAGCAGAAAGATTAAATGGTTTAAGTCGAGAATTGACCCGCAGTGGTGACAAATATGCAGTACGTTTTCGCCCTGTTGCAAATAGTTGGTATGAAATTGTCACCAACTATGTGCAAGAACAGGCGAAAGCAGTTGAACTACGACAAGAAATCAACAACCCTTATATCATCGGCGTACCCCTGACAGAACAACAGGAAATATTCACCGGACGTACTGATATTGGCACGCGCATGGAGCAATTACTGCTAGACCGCCGCCGCCCTCCTTTGTTACTCTACGGTCAGCGGCGCATGGGCAAAACTTCCCTACTCAACAACTTGGGGCGCTTGCTACCCAGCAATATCATTCCCATGTTTGTAGACTTGCAAGGCCCAGTTTCATCAGCAAGTGATTCTGCTGGGTTTCTCTACAATATCGCTAGGAGTATGGCAGACTCAGCCAAGCGCCAAAGTGCGTTAACTGTTCCATCTCTTAAGCGCGAAACACTGCAAGATGATCCTTTCACCCGCTTTGATGAATGGCTGCGCGAAGTAGAAAAAGCGCTACAACAAAATATTGCCCTGCTTGCCTTCGATGAATTCGAGGCGCTAGATAATGCCATCACAAAAGGACGCTTTGATGAGGAGGATGTTCTGGGAATGTTGCGTCACCTGATTCAACATCGTCCCCGCTTCAAAGTGCTGCTAGCTGGTTCCCATACAATAGAAGAATTTCAGCGTTGGGCTAGCTATTTAATCAATGTCCAAGTCGTTCACATCAGCTACCTGAAACAACCCGAAGCGCGTCAACTAATTGAGCAACCCGTCCAAGATTTTACCCTGCGTTACGAACCCAATGCGGTCGATCGAGTTTTGCAACTCACCCGCTGTCACCCTTTCCTAATCCAACTCCTCTGCGCTGAAATTATCGCACTAAAAAACGAGCAAGATCCATCTATCCGCCGACTCGCAACTTTAGCCGATGTCGAAGCAGCAATCCCAGAGGCTTTAAGTGTTGGGAGTTTCTTTTTTGCAGATATTCAAAACAACCAAGTAGATGCCGCAGGATTAGCTATTTTGCAGTTTTTGGCAGCACGAGGAGAAGGGGCAACAGTCAGCCGACCAACTATTTTGCAACACTTTCCCGATAAATCCGATGCTCTCAATTTACTTTTGCAACGCGAATTGATTGAGGAAGTTAGTGAGGGCTACCGTTTCCAAGTAGAATTAATTCGCCGCTGGTTTGCATCATCCTAATTTTTTTGATTAACCGCAGAGAACGCAGAGGACACAGAGTTTTTATTCTTAGAGATTTTGTCAGGTGCGCTAGGCGCACCCTACTTTAACTTTAAAAATCAACCCTTCGGTCGCTGAATAATTGTTTCAACTACCCTGCGCTTGACTTTTGGATCGATACCAATCAGCCGCACGTATTCGCCGCCGTGTTCCGCCAAACAATTTTCTAAAGATGCAACCACATCTTTTTCCTGTGCTGTTTGAATCGTCGCGCAACTTTGCCAAGAACCAGTTTTAAATCGGCGATTATCTGCATATTCCATGCCTATTTTGCAGCCTCTTGCTAACAACTGCTTTACTTGTTCCAATACCTCGGAACTCAGCCGCGCTGCATGACCGTTACCCTCTTCAGAACTTGGCTCGACGTAAGCTTTATAATATTTGGACGACGGGTCGTTTAATTGACTTGGCGTTGGCGCAGCAGCAGCAGCATTGGGGGTTCCTTTAACGTTGAACAGGCGCGATTGGTTGTATTCATCTACTAAGCGCATTTCCTGAATCCGCTTTTGTTGGCCCACCATCAAACTGCCCATTTCTATTAAATGAGCGAGGCTGAAATTCGGGTTCGGAAAATCGGGCGCTGCTTCCACAGTGTTTACCAAACGCTTGGAAACTCGCTCGATTCCTATTTGGTGAATGAATTCGCGGACTTGTTCGTCGTAAATGCGCGATCGCAAAGCGCTAAAAAAGTCGATCGCCTGATCGGGAAAATTATCGACTAACCCCACAATCTCAGTTTTTGACAATTTGTCAGACTCAAAAATTCCCCCAACAATCCCAATTTTATCATCCCGGCTCGGTTCCCAATAATACTTTTCCATCCGCCCGTCGCGAATCAGCGGCGCGTACAGCGTAGAAAAATCATTTCCCGTGACAATAATCGGCACTCTGTGCAGCGGCGTGCTGTCATAACTTCCCGGTAACTGCACGTTAGTTGGATTATCAGCAATATTCATCAGAGTGGCATTGACCATCTGAGTATTGACAGTATATTGAGTAGTAGAATCGAACCTGCCAGCACCAGCATCCAAATCGTTAATAAAGATGGCGCACATCTCGCCGCGCACGCGAATTTGCTCCGCAGCTTCCCGGTAGCGCAAGCGAATTAAACGCGCCGGATCTCCTGCATCCGGGCTTTCTAATTCGCCGCCAGATATCATCACCGGTTCAAAGCCCATCCGCCGAAAAACCAGTTCGGTTTGAAAAGTTTTGCCTTCTCCTTTGCGGCCGTGAATTCCCAAAATTAGGGGTACTCTTACTCCGGGCAAATTTAAAAAGTTTTTAGTAATGTGCACCGCAACGCGATCGAGAAAGTCAGGAGAAATGTAATAACTCATCAGTAGATTTGTCAGGGATTAATTGCTGTTACTGTTATGATTTTATGACAAAAGTAACAGGCTGCACCGCTAACCTGGATTTTTACCGTACAATCGAGGTCTGCATATTATTTGTTAAGGAGCGATTCGTGAGTCCAGAAACCTTACTAAAAGAACCGATCGTGCAAGCCGAAGCCAGTCCCTTCAGTTCTGAGAGCTTCGACAGCTATGTAATGACAACTTACGGGCGTTTTGCGATCGCCCTGGAACGGGGCCTCGGCTGCCGCGTTTGGGATACCGAGGGTCGCGAATATCTCGATTTTGTGGCGGGTATTGCTACCTGCACTCTGGGACACGCCCACCCGGCAATGATTGCAGCGGTAACTAAGCAAATTCAGACCCTGCACCACGTTTCTAATCTTTATTATATCCCCGTACAGGGCGAGCTGGCGAAGTGGCTTGTAGACCATTCTTGCGCTGACAGAGCCTTTTTTTGCAACTCCGGCGCGGAAGCTAATGAAGCGGCAATTAAACTCGCTCGCAAGTACGCTCACGAAAAATTACATATCTCGAATCCGACAGTCATTACCGCTGTTGCTAGTTTCCACGGGCGGACTTTGGCGACAATTACGGCGACGGGACAACCTAAATATCAGAAGGGTTTTAGCCCGTTGGTGCCGGGATTTCACTACGTGCCTTACAACGATATTAGTGCGATCGAACAAGCGATCGAGGAACTCGACAAAGACGAACGCCAAGTGGCTGCAATTATGCTGGAAGCGCTGCAAGGTGAAGGCGGAGTTCGCCCGGGAGATATCGCCTATTTCCAGCGGATTCGGGAAATTTGCGACGAAAAAGGCATTTTGCTGATTCTCGATGAAGTGCAAGTCGGAATGGGACGCAGCGGCAAATATTGGGGTTACGAAAACCTGGGTATTGAACCGGATATCTTTACCTCGGCGAAGGGGTTGGGCGGCGGTATCCCGATCGGCGCTATGCTGTGCAAGTCTCACTGCGATGTATTTGAACCGGGAAGTCACGCTAGCACTTTCGGCGGCAATCCTTTTGCTTGCGCTATAGCTTTGTGCGTGTGCCAAACTTTGGAACGGGAAAACCTTCTGGAAAACGTCCAGCAGCGCGGAGAACAGTTGAAAGCAGGCCTCAACAAGCTGGCGGCGGCATATCCGCATTTGATTGCTGAAGTGCGCGGCTGGGGCTTGATTGTCGGGTTGGAATTGCAGGCTGATATTGAACTGACATCGGGCGATATCGTGAAATCTGCGATCGCCGCTGGTGTGCTGTTGGTTCCCGCCGGGCCGAAAGTGCTGAGGTTTGTTCCGCCTCTGATTGTCTCTGCTGCTGAAGTCGCTCGGGCTTTGCTTGCAGTTGAGGAAGCGCTGCGCTCTCAAGCGGTACATTAAATCTACTGGGTTGATTTTTGTGAGCTGTAGCGCTGCAACTTGCACAATATGCAGAGGCGCTATTCCTGAGAAACCCGGTTTCTTTCGAGATTTCTCGTTACTAAACCCGATAGTTTCCCAGAAACCCGGTTTCTTAGCCTCATATTGTGTTCGATCGATTAACCGCAATCTATCAGATGCGTCCGCAAAAGCGGACTTCAGTCCGCAGCGTTTTGCGGACTGAAGTCCGCTTTTGCGGACAAATCCGGCAGATGCGTCCGCAAAAGCGGACTTCAGTCTGCAGCGTTTTGCGGACTGAAGTCCGCTTTTGCGGACCTTTTTTGTGATGGTAATCGACGGGACATGATATCAGTCCCGATCGGGATAAAAGTAAAGCCGCTCCGCTGCAAGTCAGTCGGGGCGGGTTTTATCCAGTTTAGGAATTGCCCGGAAACCTGTTTTTTTAGGCAAATGCACTGCGTTATGGCGATGTGTGTGCTGGAAAAACCCGGTTTTTTTAATCTTTCTAGGTAAGTCTTAAAGTTAATAGACTCCCGGTTGGGATTTTTTCACCGCTCCCGAATGCCGATCGACTCCAATATATCAAGATAAAATTGAGTTTTATCCTCGACTCGAATATTGTCTGTGAAACCCGCCCCGAAAGACTGACGGCGCCTTTGACCGGGATTTTACCCTCATCCAACGCGCAAAATAATAATACTATTAGCGATTGTAGGCGCTAGTCTCGCTATCTGCCTGTCCGTTGCGACTTGTGAATCCAGGTTTAACTGATTCCATCCTTTAAGCTCTATAATCCGTCCCAGACTCGTACCTCGGGTTCGGGAGCCAAATTTAAACAGTTCCTGATTTAATTGGCTGCACGGAAGCAGCAATCCTATCGTTAATAGTTCGGCGGAATGCACGATGGACGAACAGCGTCGCGAAACTGATGTTAATATGCTCCGAGCGCTGCTGGAAAATCCTGTGGACTCAGGAATAAATTGGATTTTGAGGACTGACTCAAAGTCGATCGACTTTGGGATCGTGCAAACGCTTTACTTGGAAGAGCCGGCACTGACGCGAGACAGTTTGCTCAAAGCTGCCAAATTTTTCCAAAGGGCGATCGCACCCTTAGAATCTGCCAAGGGCAATGCTAAATTATCCGCAACCGGGGCCGCATATCTGACTTTTTTAGCAGAAGTATTGCAGGCAGTGGCGCGCAGCCCTGATTCGCAGCACGTGTACGCGCTGCTGAGAAACAATTTAGACAAACTCGACCAGAATTTTGCACAACTGCTGCGCCGCTGGGCAACTTTGGTACTCCCTACTGCCACAGAATCGGAGGCTAGGCGCATTGCAGCCCTCATCGGCAATCTGAGCAACAAAATTGGGCGGTTTCCCCTCGGCACCAAGGCGAATAACTTGGAAATCGAAATTGCCGGTTACGAAACGGTGGCTAAGGTTTTTACTCGCAGAGAATTTCCCCAAGAGTGGGCGACGCTGCAAAACAATCTGGGCAACGCTTATACCGATCGCCCCAAAGGCGATAAGGCTCAAAATATCGAACTTGCGATCGCTTGCTTTGCAAATGCCCTGCAAGTGCGCACTCCCGAACAGTATCCGGAACAGTGGGCGACGCTGCAAAACAATCTGGGAAACGCTTACAGCGAGCGCCGCAGGGGAGATGCGGGAGACAATCTCGAAATTGCCATCGCCTGCTATCAAAACGCGCTGCGAGTTCGCAACCGCGAGGCTTTCGGGGGAGAGTGGGCGAGCACTCAAAACAATCTCGGCCGCGCTTACAGCCGCCGGCTGCGGGGCGACAAAGCTCAAAATCTGGAACAGGCAGTCGTTTGCTACCACAATGCTTTGCAAGTCTACAACCGCAAGACTTTTCCCCGGCGCTGGGCCACGACTCAAAATAATTTGGCAAATGCTTACTGTGAGTTCCTGCGGGGCAACCGAGCCGAAAATCTCGAATACGCTGTCAACTGCTACCAGAGAGCTTTGCAAGTGCGGACTAAGGAAGCTTTTCCGCTGCAGTGGGCGACGACTCAAAGAAATTTGGGCCGGGTGTTTGTCGATCGCATTAAAGGCGATCCGGTGGAAAATCTGGAAATGGCGATCGCCTGCTATCAAAATGCTTTACAAGTCTACACCCGCATCAAATTTCCCGAAGCCTGGGGTTCGATCCAAACTTACCTCGGCAGGATCTACAGCCTGCGGGTGAAAGGGGAAAAAGCCGAAAATATCGAACTGGCGATCGCCTGCTATCAAAATGCTTTGCTCTTTTGCAACCGCCAAAAAACTCCCGAACGCTGGGCAATGCTCTGCGCCTACCTCGGGCGCGCTTTCTGCCAACACGTGAAAGGGGAAAAAAACCGCAACCTCAAAAGCGCGATCGCCTGCTATCAAAATGCCAGCCAAGTCTACACCAGGCAGGGTGCTCCCAACCGCTGGGCAATGCTGCAAATTTATCTCGGGCGGGCTTTTTCGGAACTGACTGAGACGGAAAAGTCGTCTCACCTCGAAAGCGCGATCGCCTGCTATCACAGTGCCGGCCAAGTCTACACTCGCGAAACCTATCCCCACAGATGGGCGCAAATTTTATTTTATTTGGGTGAAGCTTACCGAGTTCGAGGCGACTTGCTTGGCGCCTACGGCGTTTTTAGTGCTGCTGTGGATACTGTTGAATTCTTGCGCAGCGAAGCTGGGGTTGATGCGGCCGATTTGGGCGATCGGGCAAGTACCGCCAAAGTCAAGTTAGCCCCCACCTGGACAGGCCTCTATAAATGCCTGGTGCAAGTTTGCCTGGAACTCGGCAAAACCCAGCCGGAATATGGCGCTAAAGCCCTGGAATACGCCGAACGCCACAAAAATCGGAATTTGGTAGAACTGCTGGTTAAATGCCACCTGACGCCGAAAGGCGACATTCCCGCAGCGGTGCTCGGCGAGTTGGACTCGCTGCAACTGGAAATCGCTCTGGAACAGCGGCACCAAGAACAGCGAGAGTCCGATCCGAGCACTACCTTGATTTCTGAGGGCGACAGCCAAGGTTTGAACAGCGGTTCTCTGCTGCCGAACTCGGACTTTATGCACTTAAATCAATTGTGGCGGCAGTTTGATGGGTTGATTGCTCGCTCGGTGCAGCCAAATGACCCTTTCTTCAGCTTAGCTCGCAAAGTTGAACCCATTGCTTTCGAGCAAATTCTCCAATTGTTGCCTGATGCCAATTGCGCTGCTGTGGTGTGGGCGAGTTTCGGGGATTTGCTGGTGGCTTTTGTGGTGGTTGCTGGCGCGCAATATCCCGCCGTTCACCTGTGTTCGGCCCAAAATGCTTTGGCTGCCGAAACTTGGGCCCGAGAGTACAAAAGCGCTTATTCTGAGCAAAAAGGTCGCTGGATCAATCATCTCCCGGGTCGCCTCAAACGCTTGGCGGCGCTGCTGGAAATCGATCGAGTGGTGGCGCTGATTCCGGAAAATTGCGATCGGCTGATTGTTGTGCCGCACCGATTTTTGCACGCTTTGCCGCTCCATGCTTTGCCTCTGTTGGCCAGAGACGGGTTTGAGGACACCGGGGGAATTTTCCGATCTCACTGGGGCGATCGCAGCGGTTTCGATCTCGATACCCACAACGGTTCGGATTTTTCTCAAAGTTCGGCTTTTGGGGAGGTTTCATTCCCTGCTGGTTATTTGAGCGATCGATTTCCGGGAGGAATTAGCTATGCTCCTAGCTGTCAGCTCTTGCGGTTGAGACAAATCGCGCGCAGCGCAGCTATTGGCAGGTACAGGCCGCGTTTGCAGCACCTGTTGGCAGTTCCCACTTTTACCAGAGATGCGCTCTACAGCAACCTTGAAATCGGCAATATTTCCCAGTATTTTTCCAGTGCAGAAGTTTTGCGCCACAAGCAGGCAATTAAAGAGGCTTTTTCCCTAGCAATGTCTGCTAATGATGGGGATTTACCCCGGGAAATAGGGCATTTGCAGCAGAAAAAATGCGCTCACTTTGCTTGTTTGAGTGTGCTTAATTTGGCGGATTCGCTCAAATCCGGCGTGTTTTTGAGGAATGATTTTCTGAGTTTGGAGGAAATTTTTAATCTGGATTTTCGCGAATACTTTTTAGTGACTTTATCGGCTTGCGAAATTGCTGCCGGCGAAGAGGGCGGTGCTGAAGATTTTGTCGGTTTGTCGGCGGGTTTGTTGTATGCTGGCACGTCTAGTGTTGTCAGCAGTCTTTGGAAGGTGAACGATGTTTCGACGCTGCTGCTGATGAGCAGGTTTTATGAAAATCTCGGACGGTTTCCTCGGTTGCAGGTGGGAGATGTGGCGCGAGCACTTTCGGATGCTCAAAGGTGGCTGCGGGATTTGACTGGCGAGGAATTGGAGGTGTTGCTGGCGGATTTTCAGCCTCAAATTTCGCAAATGTTTGATCGGCTTTCTCAAAGTTCTCGCCTGATTGCTGAAGCATCTTTGCAGCAAATTCGCAACCGCAAACCCTGTCCTTTTGCCAATCCCTATCACTGGGCTGCTTTTACGGCTGCTGGGGTTTAGTCAATTGACCTGTGACAGTTGACCTGTGACCTGTGACAGTTGACCTGTGACAGTCGTAGGGTGCGGAGCCATTGAAAATACCTCGCATCCCATCGAAAATTTGATGGCTCCGCACCTGACACTAAATCCCGGTTAGCTACCACCAGAATGATTTCACCGTAGGGTGTGTCGCCACCAATGATTATCGGTATAAACCAAGATTAAGCTCGCGACGCACCAGACAATTCATAACGGGGATGAATAACCAGGATTTGGTATGAAACGATAGTTAAGCAAACAAGACAAACAGTTGTTTTGTTTGCAGTCTGCTCGCTATGGCTGGTGCGGATCTGTCAGATTCTCGGTTTGTATTGAGGGATTTTCCTTTCTTCGACGCACCCTACGGCCATTGCTGAGATTAATTGGTAATTAATCTTCCTTCTTCCTTCTTCCTATCCGTTACATCCGCTACATCCGCTACAAAATCCGTTGCCGAACTTCCTTCTTCCTTCATTGAAAAACCCGACACTGACAACAGATTTAAAATTGTCAGTATCGGGCACAAAATCAACAAATTACCAGCAAAAATTTAGGACTTTTTGCCAAAAACTTGTTCTTTCAAAGCTTGAATTTCTTGACCTAATTGTTGGCGGTTGGAAGAGCGCAACAAATAGCGGTAGACAAACCACGCGGTGTATCCGATACCTATTAGCTCGAATGTAGGTGCTAGCAGGGGAATGTCGTTGAGTTCGTCTACTACGCCCAAAAGCACTTTCAAAGAGACAATCGACGCTAAAATGACACCGACAACTGTCAGGGGACTTTTGTACTGCTCGTAAAAGCTGCCGATGTAAGCGGGAAACTCGGACAAAATTGAGATAATTTGTTCTTTGATTTGCTGGGTCTGATTTGGCGGTTCTTCGGTAATTATGACTTTTGTTGTACCGATCGAACTGTCTGCTTCATCCCCTGCAGGAATTTCGGTGATGATAACGGTTGTTTCTGGTTCGTTTGATGAAGTCATTTCTCCACTCGCAATAGTTTTTTGCTGGTTGGCGGCAGGTATTTCAACTGCTGCTGCGGCTGTTTCAACTGCCGAAATATCGACTGCTGAAACCTCCGTTCCGACTGTTGAAACAGCCGGTGTTTCGACTGCTGTAACTTCCGCTGCTGTTTCAACAGTCGGCGTTTCGACTGCTGTAACTTCCGCTGCTGTTTCAATAGTCGGCGTTTCGACTGCTGTAACTTCCGCTGCTGTTTCAATAGTCGGCGTTTCGCCTGCTGTAACTTCCGCTGCTGTTTCAATAGTCGGCGTTTCGACTGTTTCAATAGTCGGTGTTTCGACTGCTAAAACCTCTGCTGCTGCTGGTTCAATAGTCGGTGTTTCGACTGCGGAAACCTCTGCTGCTGGTGTTTCAATAGTCGGCGTTTCGACTGTTGAAACCTCGACTGCTGGCTGTTCGAGCGCGGGAGTTTCGGCGGGAGTTTCGGCTTTGGGTTGTTCTGGGGTAGGATTTTCGGCCGCGACACCAACTGCCGGCAAATTCAAGTTGCTAATGGCATCAAGCAAGCGGGTTTTAGCCGTCCCCCGCTGGTGAAGGATTACCCAAGATTCTATCAGGTCGGGGCCGTGCATTGCACCTGTCAGAGCGGCTCTGAGCGATCGCATAATCAGCCCTTTGTTAAGATTTTTCTCTTTACTGAGCTTTTTAGTGATTTTCTGAGCTTCTGCTGATGTCAGGGTGGAATGAGTTTCGAGAACTTCTAGAACTGCTTGCAGGGCCTGTGCAGCCCCTGATTGCTGCAACTGTGCGAGTGCTTCTTCTTCGTATTCCACCGTCGTGGAGAAGAACACCTTGCACATACCGACAGCATCGGTTAAGCGAACGAGACTCGGGCCGATTAAAGCAGCTATTTGTTCGAGCCAAGGGCGATCGGCCTCGGAGTCAAACTCGTAACCGGCTTTCTGCCAATAAGGTACCAGCAAATCTGTCAATTGCGGCACAGGCATCTTGTGCAGGTATTGACCGTTGAGCCAATTCAGTTTATCCCAATCAAATTTTGCACCGGCTTTGTTGACTCGATCGAATGTAAATACTGCGGCAGCTTCCGACAATGTAAATATTTCTTGCGTAGAATCCGGCGGAGTCCAACCCAGCAAAGTCATGTAATTGACTAAAGCTTCGGGGACGTAACCCATATCTTTGAAGTCAGAAATCGAGGTTACGCCGTCGCGTTTAGAAAGCTTTTGCCCCATCGAGTTTAAAATCAGCGGCGTGTGGGCAAATTCTGGGATTGTCGCGCCCAAAGCTTCGTAAAGTAATATTTGTTTCGGAGTATTGCCGATGTGATCTTCGCCGCGGATGACGTGGGTGATGCCCATGTCGATGTCATCGACAACTACGGCGAGGTTGTAGAGGGGTTGGCCGATGGCGCCGCCGCTGGATGCCCGGGCAATTACCATATCGCCACCGAGGTCGCTCGCTTTCCAGGTTACGGTGTCGCGTACCATGTCGTTCCACGCGATCGTGCGATCGTCCTCAATGATAAACCGAATCACAGCTTGTCGCCCTTCGGCTTCAAAAGCTGCGCGCTGTTCAGGAGTCAGGTTGCGGTGGCGGTTGTCGTAGCGGGGGGCTTGTTTGTTGGCTTTTTGTGCTTCCCGCATCTCGTCGAGTTCTTCCGACGTGGTGTAGCAGCGGTAGGCGAGTCCTTTGTCTAGAAGGGTTTGGACTGCTTGGCGGTATATTTCCAGACGCTCGGACTGAAAACTCGGGCCTTCGTCCCAGTTCATACCCAGCCATGTGAGTCCTTCGAGGATGTTGTCGGTGTATTCGCTTTTAGAACGTTCGACATCTGTGTCTTCTACCCGCAGGATGAATGTTCCGCCTTGGTTGCGGGCAAACAGCCAGTTAAATACGGCGGTTCTGGCGGTACCGATGTGTAGGTTTCCGGTGGGACTGGGGGCTAGACGGACTCTGACATTCATGTAGATTTTTGCTTTGAGATTGGGGGCAATTTGCTGGTTGGGGGAATAGCTGATGTTTAAGACTTCAAATTTTATTATATTTTGTTGCCGGCTTAAAAGTTGTGCTTGGCAGTTGGTTTGCCTGGAATTACCCGATAACAGGCCGTCGAGCGAGCGGGCGAAAGTGTCGGGTCTTGCACCAGACCGCATCTTGACGATATTAGCACTGCAGGCGCCCAAGACTGGATTCACCTTTGGGCCTATTTTTTAAAGTACCAATAACTGCAGCAGGGGTGTTCGAGACGCGCCCGATAATTATTAATTCTTGTAAAATGTGTGTGTGCGATCGCAATTAAAATATATTTCCCTATGTCTGCTCCTAAAACTGAGTTTCCCGAATCTGTTGAGGTTAAGCCGTCTTGGCAGATTGAGCTGCTGTACGACGGTGAATGTCCCCTGTGCGTGCGAGAGGTCAATTTCTTGAAAAAACGGGACGCGGGGCGAGGTTTGGTGTCGTTTGTGGATATTGCGGATGATAGCTACAACCCGGAAGCCCACGGCGGAATCGACTACTACACGGCGATGGGCCGGATTCACGCGGTGTTACCCGACGGTACGACGGTGAAAAATGTTGAGGTTTTTCGCCGGATTTATGAGATTTTGGGAATGGGCTGGATTTATGCAGTTACTAAATTGCCCGTGATTGGGGCGATCGCCAATTGGCTGTACGGAATTTGGGCCGATTGGCGGCTGAGGTTGACCGGAAGGCCGGATTTAGCAAGTATTATGAGCGATCGAACTGCGCGGAGCGAGTGCGACACTGAAGGCCGCTGTCGGTCTAACTGAAAATGAGTCATATTGAGTAAGTGCGATCGACCGATTTGCAGATGTCAACAGAAACAGACTGCAACTAACATTAAAGATTGATATTGAAAGCAGGAAAAAAAATGGAAGATGCAGGATATACAGTCTTCATAGGCTTCGGCGCTCTCTGGGTAATTATGGGAATTTTCGCAGTGACTTTCCTGTTCAAATCTGACGGTCAAAAGCTGAGGTTTGGCAAATGGGGACTGCTAGTAGCTATTCCGATCCTCGTGCCGATCGCCCTAGTGTTACTTTATCAAATAGCCCGACCGTTGATTGTCTCGCATCTTTGAGGTACTGAATGTCAGAGAATATCTAGGATTTAAGTATTATTGCTCAGTTGTTTCGGGCGATCGCAACTTCTCTCTGACCCATACTCGCAAAGCATCAATTATCGTCATATCATCCTCCGTCTCGGCCATCTGCAAAAACTGATTGATTATTTCTGAAGAAACAATCGGAAAAGTGCTACTATATTCACAGATTACATATTCTCCCTTCTGAAGTTGAAAAATTTGTATAGCTTCTCCGAGATATCTCCATATTTCAGGAACGCCCAGGTTTTGGTAGATAACAAACCGATTAGTAGATGGAGTGGTGAGCTCGACTTCAATGATTAAATCTGGTGGCGGATCGTTTGATAAGTTAATTTTTCTGCCGCGAATGCGCTCGACATTTTGGATATAAAAACACGAATCTGGTTCTGCACCTTGTTTTAAATCTTCACGGTTGAGAGTCGTCGAACCAAATCCCTTACGTTTCAATTTTAATTCGTCACTTAACGTCGTCACAAACTGTTTGAGCAAACAGTTAACAGTTTCATGCAAGTCTGATGGCATGATAATTTCTAAGACTCCTTGAGAATATGAAAATCGCGAGGATCTCTTGTCTCCTGCTTCTGCTAATAAGCTTTCGTAAGTCTGCCAACTGATATTAGATAATACTATCCGTTGTGTAGTTGTTTCCGGTGACGGCTTAATGGGTGTAACGAGCATATTTTCCCACTCCCCAGACAATTTTTGATTTTTGATTTTAGATTTTAGATTGGAGAATTGAAAAGGACTGAAAGCGTTTGGAGTTTGCTTACAGTTTTACCGCAGATTACAAATCAACCTACTACAGAAAGATGTCTATCAAAAGCTTAGACTATCTATTTACGAGAGAACGGGACAGACGGGGCTCGAACCCGCAACTTCCGCCGTGACAGGGCGGTGCTCTAACCAATTGAACTACTGTCCCTCGTTTTGCCTTTGTTTCAGGCACAATTTCTATTATGCCTATAACCTCACCCTTTGTCAAGAGGTTTTTTGAACTTTTATTTGGAAGCCCAAAATTTGAGTCTCTTGCAGGGGACTGAAGTTGTTGTCGCTCACCAAAATCAGCGCTCTGCTAGCATCCGCTAACTCGGGGCCAAATGTCAAGCCCTCAATGTTGTCCAGGGGAATTTTCAGGGTTTCCAAATCTAGCAGCAGCCGTTTTTGAGCGGGAGAAACTTCGCTGATACGGCTTTTGAGGCTTTCGAGTGCTTCAATTCGATCGGCTTTTTCCAAGGAAATCTCAAAAATTCTGATAGTCGTGCCGGTTTCGAGGGAGAAACCGCGCTCTAAACTCAGCAAGCGCTTGTCGTCGATCGCCAGCAAATCCACTAAACCGTTGCTAGTTAATTTTCCCACAGGATTCGCGCCGGCGGGTAGCGGTTCCGTGAGGTAGAGAAAAGAGGCATCTGGATTGCCGCTTACCGCATCGTACCGCAGAATCCGGCACGGGCTGCCTTTTTCCAGGGAAGGTACGGCGCCATCTTGAACTGTAGCGTTTTCGGTGGCGGTGAATAGGTATTTGCGATCGCCAGTTAAAGTCAAACTTTCAAAAGCGAGATTGTTGCGGATGCCTTTACTGCCTTTGTCGTCGGGCAAAAATAAGTCAGGAATTAACAGCGTTTTCAGCAGTTTACCATCAAGGGAGAATTCTTTGATGAAAGGAGCAATGTGGCGATCGACATCTCCCTCCGAAGAAACAAACACGCTGTTGCCCGTAAAAGCTATCCCTTCCGGATCTAAACTAAATTCAGGAAAACTCTTGCCGTTTTCATCCAATAAAGTAGTTACACCAGTAAAAGCCATATTTTCTTTTTCCAGTTTACCAGATTGCCAGTTAATTTTGAGAGTGTAGAAACGCGCCGGAGCCTTGCTGCTGCGGTCATCAGAAATGGCATAATAAACTTGTTTTGTGGCATCGTAAGTAATTCCCGAAAGCCCCCCAATTTCCGTCCCCTGAAACGGAGAACCAGTCGGAAATATTGCTCTACCGATAAAATCTATTTTAGTGACAGCAAAAGATTGGGCTGACAGGTGGAGCGAGATAGCAACAGTTGCGGCCATCAAAAAACAGGCAATAAATATAGTTGCTTTTGCTAAATTTCGCATTTTACTTAAGAATTAATGGTTGAATTCGATCGCGCGTTTCCCCATAGTCCGGCAGGGGTTTAAACCCCTGCCGAGAGAGCGAAAGTCGGTTTTAACCGACTGTGGAATTTGACATAAATTGTTGTCGGTGGAATGTGACGAAAAATGTGAGTAATCTTAGTCCTCTTTTAGAGGACTTTCGCTATGAGACAGGGGTTTTTAACCCCTGTCGGACCATCGGACAAGCGCGAAATTTATGGCGGTTTTGGATCGTTAAATCCTGTCTAACAAGCGTCAACCTTCCCATTTAACTATCAACTATCAACTATCAACTATGTTCGATCCAACAAAAAATTTGTCAACCAATCTTTAACGACGTAAGTAGCACGACAGTCGTCCTCATTGTAACGGACGATCGCCTCCAAGATCGATCGATCGCCCGTTTTGAGCCAATCATCGTACCAGCAGACACACTGAGCACCGTTAGCCTTAGCATCACGCCAATCAAAACCCAGCCAGCGCGCAATTGGCTTAAGCGCGTAACTTTCCACCGGCATAATCGCTTGTTGCGTCACTTGTTTGTGAATATCTACAAACCGTTTCAGCACCGGTTTCCACAAATATGCTGGAGTGTTGTAAAGTTTAGCCAGCCGCTTAAAAGTCTTGACTTCGTAGTCGCAAAAGTGGAAAATAGGAGCAATGGGATAAGCCCACATTAGTTCTAAAAACTGCTCCCAGATTGCACCTTCCTCGGCTGCTGATTCTGCCAGGAAGCCGTGGAATTTTTCAGTATTGTTGTACCTATCCACAACTAAGACTCCGTGGAGGTAATCTAGGTTTAACTCGGGTTCCGCTTCGATGTCAAAGTAGAGTTCGATTGGGGCGATCGGCAAAAACACCGATTGAGAATAAGGAATTGGTTTGCTGCGGAGAATTGGGGCAGGCTTGGCAGGTGCAGCCGGCTTATTTTCTGTAGTCTTGACAGGCTCAATTTTAGCTATTACTAAACTATTTCCTGCAACTTCTGGTATTCTGATAAACTGATTAACTGCTTCTGCCGCCGAACCTACATCCGTTACCTCCGTTACATCTCGTAAAGTGCTCGCTGCCGAATTTCTATCCGTTACATCCCCTACAAAATCCGTTGCCGAACTTCCTTCATCTCGCAACAGCGGTTGATTAAGCAAGTGCGATTGAGCTTGCCGCACCACATCAAAAGCCACTTGATCGGGAAATTCTGGATAAATACCTAGCAATTCGGAACTAGCATTAGCGAGAGATTCAACATCAGTAATTTCGAGACTTTTTAGTCTTGCATAGCGACCCGCAGTAACTCCCGGCAATAACGAAAGATGTTTGATTGATTCGGCTTCTGCATGACAGACAGTATACCAACCGCAAAGATTGCACTTTTGCCGGGAAATAAAAACCTCCGGTTTATCCCGATTTTCTATCATCTGAATGCAGCTATCCAATATCTCGAACATCTGAGGAGTTCGCTGGTGGAGATTCACCTGCCACAGACCTTTTTTGCGCAGCATCAACCACGCAGTCTCGGGCATAGTTCCCTGTACGGAAGCTAACACTTGTGCGTGAAAAGCTGCGATAATTTGATAGTCTAGTTTTGGCCGCTTGCTGAGCCAAATATCCGCAGTAGCATAACTCCAATCGCCAAATTTGGATTGTCCGGGCTGTTTGATTAATAAATGCGGGCGGCTGACAAGGGTAATGTTTGAAGAGTGAAGGGTGCAGGAGGAAAGATGCACGGGAGTTTCGGGAATTTCGCCAAATTCGGGCAAATATTGACTGTCAATTCCTACCAAAGAATCTGTTGCGTCACTGGTTTTGCCCAATTCGCCCCGGACAAGAACTCCTCGATAAATGCGATCGACTCCTTGCTGCATTAAACTCAAGGTAGCGGCCGCCCCAGATTCCCAATCCCCTCTAGGATATGATGGTTGTTGGTAAGTCTCGTGTTCTAAAACCTGCTGCTGATACGTCCCGCTGTCGCGCATCAGTTTCAGCAAAAAGTCGCTGGGGGGGTCTAGTTGTTTCCAGTCTCCGCAGGTGTCTAAAAATGCTCGGAGATTGCATCGCTGATAGGAAAGTAGCAGTTTCTCGGTTATTAACATTTAGTGTACGCAAGGCATAGAATAATTAGAAGTCATTAGTCATTGGTCGTTAGTCATTAGTCAGGAGCATTTCTGCGGCATCCAAAAAGTATGTTTCACGACGACTTACTGTCCTCAAATAGCACTACAAATGCCCAAAAGAGATGCTGCCGGAGGAAAAAGGAAGAAGAAACCTTTTTTAGAGAGGTTTTTGACGATCGACATTTATGCAATATTAACGCTATCAATAATTCCCCAGAAAAGTATGACAAAGGACAATCACCGGCAACAATTCCCAGCTTTGGCCAATAAAGCTTATTTTAACTACGGCGGACAAGGGCCGCTCCCTGAGCCTGCTTTAGAGGCGATTTATGAGGCTTACAAGCGGGTGCAGCTTGGGGGGCCGTTTTCGGGGGAGGTGGGGGCTTGGGTGGTTCAGGAGGCGATGCTGACGCGACGGGCGATCGCATCTGAGTTGGCCGTACCTGCTGAAACCATCGCCCTGACTGAGGATGTCACCGTGGGCTGCAATATTGCGCTGTGGGGCATTGACTGGCAAGCGGGCGATCGACTGCTGCTTTCTGATTGCGAACATCACGGCATCATTGCTAGTGTAATGGAACTTCAGCGCCGTTTCAACATTGAGGTTGATGTTTGTCCGCTGGCGGCAACTTTGAATGAGGGAGATCCGGTGCAGGTAATTGCTAATTGTTTGCAGCCAAATACTCGCTTGTTGGTAATCAGTCATATTTTGTGGAATACCGGTCAAGTTTTGCCTCTGACTGAAATTGTGAAAGTCTGTCATGAACCCCCCCTAACCCCCCCTTGCCAAGGGGGGGGAGAAGAGAGTTTTAATGCTAAAAGTCGCAAAGTTAGAGTGTTAGTTGATGCGGCTCAATCTGTGGGGGTTTTGCCTTTGAATTTGATTGAGTCGGGGGTTGACTTTTATGCTTTTACTGGTCACAAATGGTGGTGCGGGCCGGAAGGTTTGGGCGGGCTTTATGTAAGCGCTTCAGCTTTGGCAGATTTGCATCCGGTGTTTATCGGTTGGCGGGGAATTGTGACGGATTCTAGTGCTAAAGTGCTTGGATGGAAGCCTGGATCTCAACGTTACGAGATTGCGACTTCGGCTTATCCTTTGTATTCTGGTTTGCGAAGTGCGATCGCGCTGCAACACGAATGGGGTACGATCGAGCAAAGGTATGCAGAAATTTGTCGTTTGAGCAAGTATCTCTGGGAGCGTTTGTCGGAACTTGCCGATGTGGAGTGTTTGCGGAAATCTGCACCGGAAGCGGGTTTAGTTTCGTTTCGATTGACTAATGGGATGCCGCACAAGCAGCTAGTTGATTTGTTGGAAAAACAGGGGATTATGGTAAGGACTATTCTGAATCCTGATTGCGTGCGGGCTTGCGTTCACTATTTTACCACTGAGGCGGAGATTGATAAGTTGGTTGGGGAAATAGCCATTCAATTAGTATAGCCGGAGCTGGTTTATCTATAGTCCTGGCCGCACGGGTAGTCAGAAACCGGGTTTTGGCGATAATACTTGGTTACAGCCCTTTAACCGGGCAAAAAACCCGGTTTATGCAGGTTTTGATGCGGAAGTTTCGTTACATTTAGTTAAACAGTGATGCTAGCCTAGATTTCGCAGGCGACTGAGCTGTATACTAAAAGCAGACCGTATTCGGATACCACTAAATTACGGAGGAAAACAAACAATGAATTTAGAGCAAGCTGTTTTAGATAAGTTGCGGACATTGCCCCCGGATAAGCAGCAAGAAGTTTTAGATTTTGCTGAATTTCTTCAAAAAAAAATTCTGCCTAAACGAGCGCTAAAGAGTGTCAAAGGGTTGTGTGCTGACTTAAAAGTAGATATTACGGAAGAAGACATCGCCCAAGCCAGACAAGAAATGTGGGGAAATTTTCCCAGGGAGATTGTTTGATGCCCTCAGTCGTAGCAGATATCCATACCCTAATTTGGTACATTTTTGAACTGCCAAGATTGTCACCAGCAGCATTAACGGCATTAGAACAAGCGGTTAATGAAGGAAATTTTATCTACTTTTCGGCAATTTCAATTGTAGAAATTTCTTACTTGATTGAGCGAGGGCGTTTGGCAGGCGAGGTGCTGACACGAGTTTTAAATGCTGCGGACGATCCAAATGTGGGGATTCTGCTAGCACCTTTGGATCGCAATATCTCGGCAACTATTCAACAAATTGACAGGGCAACAGTTCCTGATATGCCAGACAGGATTATTGCGGCTACTGCTTTATCTTTGAGTCTGCCGTTAGTCACCCGCGACGCGAAAATTCAAGCGTTAACCACTATTCAGACAATTTGGTGAGTATGAGTGGAATTTACCATGCAAGAGATTGAGTGGGAGTTTGCGGAAATTTGGACTGATACTCTGATATCTCCTCCTTATATCCTGATGTTAGTTAAGGAAAAGTCAGGGAAATTTTGCATCCATAACCCAGCACAAAATTATAAAGTTATTTTTTATAGTGACAATTACGAAGCTGCTAAAATGTGGCTGCTAGAGGATGAATATGAGCGTTTGAATAGTCGCATTTTACAAGAAGCATAAAGAGATGTAGCTAATAGGGATTTGATTGTGTCACCAAACTTCGTTCCCCACAGCAACTCCACTATCAATCTCATTATGAAGATTCTCAGGCGCGATCGGCTCAACCAACTCCTCAAGGGAATAACGCCGACGAGTTATCGGCTCGATCGTCAGCCTACCATCTATCAAGACAAGCTGCACTTCGGAACCCTCAGCCAAGTTAATCTCTTTAGCTAAATTCTGTGGAATCCGAATAGCAAGACTGTTTCCCCATTTTGCGATCGTCCCAACCATAGCCTAATCCTCTAGCTAATGATATCACTCTGAGGACTTCACCCTTTTTTTAAGGGCGTATATACAGAGTATCTACAGTGTAGCAACTAAGAAGAGGGTTGACAAGGCGTTGGTTTTTCCTAGGCCGTTGCTCCGAAGCCGAGACTTTAGTCGTTAGGCTGAAAATATCGATTTTTAATATACTGTTTCATAACTGAATTGAGACTAAAAAATGTTGTTTTACCCTGCTCTTCCGCATCCATAAATAACCGCATCCCCAATGATTGCATGGCATTTAATAAATCTGATGTCGATAACTGTACTGTCTTTAAAATTTGCGGCAAAGAAACGGGTTCATTTTCCTTAGCAAGCTGAAGCATTATTGCCTGTTCCGGCTGCGTTAGACGCTGGAATTGTTGGTCTAATTGTGCTTGCAGAGATTCGCTTAAAATCACAACGTCGCATTGTAAAAACTCGGAGACGCTACCACCAAACAAGTCTTGTACGATCGTGGTGGTTAACTCTAACCAGAGAGGATTTCCTTGATAAGTATTAATCAAAGTTTCCCAAGCATCCTCATCTGATAATTTCTGCTGTTTCAGAATTTCTTTGGCGGCGATTCCTAAGCTACCCAAGACTAAGGAATGCACGTAGTTATTTACTCTTTCTAATTTAGCAATTTCTCTCGATTTTTCCCAACTAATCAAGATCGAGCAACTGTGGTGACAAACTTCGGCGATTAGTTTAAAAAATTGCTGATAATCTTCATATCCAGTTTTATATTGTCCCGCCAGTTGTCCGCTGCTAAAAAGCATTTGTACGTCATCGAGGATAATCAGACAGCGATACTTCCGCAGGTTGTCGAGGAGTTGGGAAATTTGGGTTTCGATGTTCTGGGGGATGTCTGTTTTGTCGGAGAAGATTTGCAGGAAATTGGTAAGAGTTGCATTGAGGGTGGGGGAAAAGCGGAGACTGCGATAAATTACGTAATCAAAGTTAGTTTTGATTTGTTCTATTAGTCGGAGTGCAAGGGTTGTTTTGCCTATTCCGCTGATTCCCAGAAGTGCGATGAGGCGAGATTGATCGTGTAATATCCAGGTTTCGAGGGTGGTGAGTGAGGGAGTGCGATCGTAAAAGCTGAAGATTTCGGGTGCGTCGCCTAAGTCGATGTGGAGTTGAGTTGGGGTTTGTTCGGAGTTTTGGGGAGAGGCGGGCGAGCGCGCCCTTTCTGGACAGATATTGACATTATTAACTGTTACATCTCCTTTAACGGTAGCCGATGAAAAATTGTTAAACTCTACCTTTTCTATTATTGCTCGAAAATTTCTTTTAGTAATATCTTCTCCGAATCCTTCAGAGAATATTTTCCATAAGTCTGAACCGACATCCCTAACATGACCTTCACTGGAGTGAGTTGCTTCGGCAATCTTCAAGTATGTTTGACCTTGAAATGTCCCTTCGAGGATAGCCTTTTGCAGATAGTCTAGGTGTTCTCCCCTCTTGGCGAATATTAGTTCGTCCGCGAGTTTTAAGACTGCTGCGATGTCCATAGGTCAGGGATCAGGTGGAGTTTGCCCTATTATATCCGATCTTTCCGACATTTCCGACATAATTCCGATCTTTCCGATCTAGTTGTCGGGGAAACTCCCGACATTACCTGAGTCATCATTGTACTAGACTGAGCTTTAGTTAATAAAAAGTGAAATATGGCAACACCAAGAGGCTGGCAGAATATTGGTAATGTTGATGGTATTGATTGGGAAATCAAAGAAAAGCAGCATGGTCGATATTTTATGATGCGACCAGTTGGAACTGTATATGATCCAAATGATCCTGATTATCCGCATACTCTAGTTGAGCTCGAAAACGGTCAACCAACTGGTTTTCAGCACAACTCCGAAGGTAGAGATTATAGCATGAAGTTTGGAAGCCGTGATGTCATTATGGCTGCGGCAAGGCTTGCTTTGAGTCTCTAGTAGCTAAAAAAGTAATTTATAAATGATATGCAAAAATGGGAAAATCATCATTTTAGTATCATTTTTTCTGAGTTTTATATCTACACAAAACGACTGGTTAGGAGCTTAGTCATGGCTAAAGAAAAAATTGGTGAAGTCCAAACGCCAACTGGTGGTACATCTTATGTCTATTGGGACAAGGACACGGGCAAAGTATATACTGCTAGCGAGTATGCTGGTACAGCATCATCAGAGCAGCAGGCTATGATTGAAGCTAATTATTATGCAGCAACTAAAAAGCCACGAAGCTAGAAAGTTGTTAAAATCACCAAACTTAATCAATCTGTTATGTATTAGCAGAAAGGATGGGGAAGGGATTAAGAGGAGGCGATCGCACTTGATCGCCAAAAGCTAGGTCAAATCTGACTGATGACTAACAATGTTTGAAATCAAAAAAGAGTTTTTCTTCAATGAGCCAAAATTCAAGGCCAGATGCTAACGATGCTGACAAGCTAAAAGAGTGGGTAAACCAACAGCTAGAGAATAAAAGCGATTCAAGTTCGCGTAACTTTACTAAAGGTGTTGCTGAGGAATTTGGGGCTATTGGTGCGGGTGTAGCTAACGAACTGGGGCGAATTGCTTTAGGAGTTGTCACCCTTGGGCTTTCTGAAGAGTCAAAAGATAAAGATTGATTAACATCAGTAGCGATCGCCAACATCGACAGAAAAGGTTAAAGGTTAGGCGATCGCTCTCTCGAATCTACTATGCGCTATTAGGTGATAAAAATGACTGAGAATACAACAAAAACTAGATATCAAAACAAGTATTTAACTATTTGGATGGTAACAGGTGCAGTATTATGGGGATTAGGAACTATTTGTCTTTTAATATCAGGTGAACTTTCAAACCTTAGTTTGAATGAAATAATAATGTTTCTTTTAGTTGCTCCTATAGGAGGTAGTATTATATTTCCATCCTGGGCGGGTTTTGGAATGTTATTTGAGGCATCGACTAGATACAATTGGAAATTTGGAGCTATCGAGCATCAAACTTTGGTTTGGTATATTTACCCCATATTTACTATATTTGACATAGTATTGAGCATGACTGTTGGATTTTTTATTTATATGGTAAGAAGTGCATTATTTAGGTAATTTATTAATAAGGATGGGAGATGGTTAAGAGATAGCCATCGCTAAGAAAGTCGATCGCCCCTTCTCCAATACAACCACAGGACGATCGACCTTTTCACCTAAATCAATCTCGATTTACGCACTCCGACAAAGAAACCGGGTTTTTTACTTAATCTGTCGTCTTCAACGCAGTATTGTCGCAAAAACCCGGTTTCTCAGATCCTAATTAATGACTGTGGCCGTGCCCGCCATGAGAATGACCGTGTTCACCATGAGAATGTCCGTGCCCGTGAGAATGACCGTGCTCCCCATGAGAATGCCCGTGTCCTTCATGAGAATGCCCGTGCTCGCGGTGCGCCGCAGCCAAACTCGGATTAACAGCAACCGCAGTCTCACTCAACAACGCTTCAATCTGCGGATTTGCCCACTCAGCCGCCATTTTCAGAAACTCTGGATGGTCGTTAACGCAAGGCAATTTGCGGTAAGTAACTCCTTGACGCTGTTTCTGCAAAGACTCAATAACGTGATCGACATCTAACAAAGTTTCGTGATTTTCTGTCGCAAATCCGATCGGCATAAACACGATCGCAGTTGCACCCAAATCGATCAAATTCTTCGCAGCCAACGTCGCATCCGGCTGTGTCCATTCAATCAGCGGCGTGTCGTGATTCAGCCAACCCACCGAAATCAAAGGATAGCGATACATCAAACGTTCCCGCACGCGATCGTACAAAGCTTGACTTTCCACAATTCCCGAAGTAAAGCCCTTCGCCTTGTGCGGACAACCGTGATTCATCAGCACAATCCCAATCTGAGAAGGCAAATGCGCTACAGCTAAATCGTTCTTAATTTCCTCTTCAACCAAATCCGCCATTAGCTGGATGTAAGCAGGTTCATCGTAAAAAGAAGGAATGTAGCGCTGTCCTTTTACCCAATGTTCCTTACCATCAAAGGTTTGTGCTAAAGCTTTATTCACCTGTTCGACTGCAATGCCGCTGGTGAAAACAGAATCAACTACCAACAGCGGATAAATCAGAATTTTGTCAAATCCTTCTGCTTGAATTTGAGGGATTACTTGTTCCGGCAAAAACGGCGCGCAAAAGTTAAAAGCTTTGAAAACTTTTACCCGGTCGCCCCATTTTTCCTGTAAATTCTTTTCAATCCCGGCGCGCTGCTGTTCAAAAATAGCATTGTGCGGCGAAACAAATTGACCGTGTTGGTGACTCCACTCGTGCAAGTCAAAGATTGCTAAAATCTTCGCCAGCGGCGGATAAATCCAAAGCGGTACTGGCGCAAACTTTGCCGTAAGCAAATTTAAAGCTTGTTCGTTGTAGTTGGCAAAATCGTCGTAGCTTTCGACTTCGCCGTAACCCATCAGCAATACAGCAACGCGATCGTTACTTGCGGGTGCACCAGATGTTTTGAACTCAATTTTTTCGGGAGAAGCAACCACTGTAGTATTCCTCAATTTTATTTATTCTAAGAGATCCAGACAGGATGAAGGGTGAATCTGAGATTTTTGATTGTTTGCGATCGCGCGATTGGCGATCGCACCGCTGATTCCCGGCTTCTGCACCGATACTGCCCGGTCAAATCTTTTATTTATCCAAGAACACCGGGTGGATGAGCATCAGTCCTTGCATCAGCTTTTTAACTCCAACCCGAAACCCACAGGGTGGCTAGAACTAGGATCGGACTTTGCTAAGCCTGACAGGGAATCCGGCCGGGGGGGTTAAGTTTTATGTTTTCTTAAGACTCCCTTACCTTGCCTCAGATGCCAGCCGTTTCGAGCCTTACCCGCGCTATACTTGGGGGGATACTCTGCCAACTTGACTCTCTTATAACTTTAACACCCTATCCCCCGGGATGGTATCTGATATAATAGATATATGATAAAGTTATGTTGCGAACTATATTAACTTTCTTGACGAACTATGAGACTGGTAATTTGCCCGGGAGTTCACGAACCAAAGCTAACCGACTGTTTCCTGGCGGGACTTTCGGGGATTTGGGGATTGACTGCCGATCGCCCTTCCCAGCAAATAGTCGATCGCGTCAAGATTTTTCCCGCTCATAAATATCCGCCTTTTTCAGCTATTGACATATTGCACTTTTTGTGCAGCCAAGACTTAGCAGGAGAAAGTCTAGTATTTGTCAGCTTTTCGGCAGGAGTAGCCGGGGCGATCGGGGCGGCTTGGATGTGGCAGCAAATCGGCGGCCGAGTTGGGGCATTTTTTGCCCTAGACGGCTGGGGAGTACCCCTGGGGGGCAATTTTCCCATCCACCGCATCAGCCACGATCGCTTCACGCACTGGAGCTCGGCCATTCTCGGCAGCGGTGGAGACAGCTTTTACGCAGATCCAGCGATCGCACATTTAGATTTATGGGGCGATCCCCAAACGGCACAAGGCTGGCAAATCAGCCAAACCTCCGCCGGCATCGAGACAGCCGCACCCACAACCGCAGCACAATTTTTAGTCCACCTATTGAAACATTACGGAGTCCAGTCAGTTGTTTAATTTAGATTTAGTATCATCGGCGATCGCACCTATTGTCACCGTTTCTCGCCTAGAAAATCCTCTTTCTTCAGGCAGAACAAACAGCATCAAGCAGTGGTTAATATTTAGCGCCTCAGCCTTTTTAGTTTCAATTCCCGTTTTCGTGCAAGCACCATTAGTTCGCTTGTATCCAACCATCAGCTTGCTCTCAACAATTCCCTGGTTCGTCGTCAGTTTAATCCTAATTTTCCGCCCCAAAACCCAAGTTTGGGGAGACTTATTATTAGGATTTGCCGGATGTTGGCTGGCAGGTTCCATCTATTGGGGCTGGTTTAGATGGGAACCAATTCTGCACTTACCTATAGAAGCAATTGGCTTGCCGTTTGCAATTTGGTGCTTGAACAAATCTTGGGGAAAAGTTGGCGGCTATTTTTACTTGGGTTCGCTATTTGGCACTGCGATTACTGACTTATATTTTTATTTAACTGGTTTGATGCCCTACTGGCGCAAAGTCATGCACGCGGAACCGGAATTAGCGATGCCGATTTTTCAAAGTGCGATCGGTCAAATCGACACTCCTTGGGGCATAGGCTGCGCTTTAGTTTTAATCGCTGTGTTGCTAACAGTCGGTTTGCTGAGTTTGCGCCCTAGCCTGCACTGGCGGGCCTTCAGCGGTGCAGTTTTGAGCACGCTTTTGGTGGATGGTTTGTTTTGGTTGGCTGCTTCTGCTGTTTGAGATTTTTGGGGATTTTTGACCGCAGATGTGGGCTGATTGACGCGGATGGACGCAGATGTTTTGATGAATCAGTTGTAGGGTGCGTCAGTTTTCGGTTTAGTACAAAAAATTTTGGTTTCTCAACTGACGCACCCTACTTATTGTGGCTGGGTATTCTGTTTGTTTAGTATGCCCGCGTTCACTTGATATAAGTCACAGGATAATCAGGATTGCTCGGATTCCCGATTAACTGCTGATTCTTACAATCCACAAGCAAATCTAACTTCTCCAAAACCACCTGACCAATTAACACCTCATCACCTGTCACTAAAGCATCCTCCGTAGTCCTGCGTCCATCAATTTCAATTAATATAGCCTCCGTTACTCCTACGGTTTCTTGACGACCACCAGCATACTTAACAACTTGCTGTCCTATAATCCGCAAACCTAGCTGCTGTAACATCTCTGCTGAAATTACTAGGTAAACCGATCCTGTATCTACTAGAGCTTCTGTTTCACACTCGCGCAACAGCCGAGGCGCGAGCAACCCGCGGCTAACTAGAGCTTCATCTATGGCATTTGTCAGCTTTACCTGAGTCTTGACTGCCCCCATATTCTTGATTCCATCCAATTCTAATTTATTTAATTCTTTCATACTAAATTTTGTTTTAATCTTTTCCTGCTTACATTATATGAGTTTTGCTAACGCAGACGCGATCGCCCCTGATTAACCCAGATTTTTTGAGATGAGTATTTAGTTAACAATCATGAGTTACAATCTAAAATCTAAAATCTCAAATCTAAATCATGGCTTTCATTTCTGTTCGCGGTGTAGAACATTATTACGAGTGGATTACAGCAGACAACAGCGCCCAACCCAGCGGCAAACCAGTAATGGTATTCCTGCACGGCTGGGCTGGCTCGGCTCGCTACTGGGAAAGCACGGCGCGCGCTATTGCTGGCGATTTTGATTGTTTGCTGTACGATATGAGAGGTTTTGGCCGATCGCCCTTACCGCCATCACCTCCTGAGTCCAGCTACGAACTCGAAACCTACGCCCGCGACTTAGCCGAATTATTAGAAGCTCTGAATTTAAGCCGCGTCTTTCTCAACGCTCACTCCACAGGAGCATCCGTTGCTACTTTATTTCTCAACCTTTACCCCGAAAAAGTAGAAAAAGCCATACTCACTTGCAGCGGGATTTTTGAATATGACGAGCCAGCCTTCACCACCTTTCACAAATTCGGCGGCTATGCGGTCAAATTTCGCCCGTCTTGGCTGGCTTCTATCCCGTTTGTCGATCGCATCTTCATGGCCCGGTTTTTGCGCCGTTCCCTCCCCACAGAGGTCAGTCTGGCGTTTCTCAAGGATTTCTTAATGGCCGACGAGGAAGCTGCGATCGGTACAATGGTGACAGCAGTCAGCAAAAGAGCAGCCGAGGAAATGCCCCAAGAATTTGCACGGCTGAGCGTTCCCACGCTGCTTGTGGCCGGAGAATTCGATCGAATTATCCCCGCCGCCATGGGAGAGCAAGCAGCCTCCCTCAGCAAAAAAGTAGAATTTGTTATAATTCCCAATACAGCTCACTTTCCGATGCTGGAGGATGCCGCAACATATTTGCAGCGAATCCGAGACTTTTTGCCAGCAGCGGCTTAGCTGAGTTGTTGTTCATGTAATGTACGATCGGGGAAGCAAGCTTTTACAGCAGCTTTTGCTCCGATCTTAATTTTTAATTCCTAATTTCTTAAAGCGAAAGGTGGTATCATGAACGACCTCGACCAATACTATAAAGTGCTGGGACTCTTGCCGGGAGCTTCCCGAGAAGAAATTACTCAAGCCTACAAGGATTTAGCGTTCATTTGGCACCCCGATCGCATCCCTAAAGATAATCCTAGACTACTCCAAAAAGCTGAAGAAAAGATTAAGGAAATTAATCAAGCTCGGGAACAATTGCGATCGATTCACCCAAGAGGTCAGAATCAGAACGTTCAGCACAAAAATACTCAGCACAAACACGCCCAGCAACAAAACACCCAGCAACAAAACACCCAGCACAAACACACCCAGCAGCAAAACACCCAACAAAATACTCAGTACCAAAACACTCAGTACAGAAATACTCAGTATCAAAATACTCAGTATCAAAACACTCAGCAACAAAACACTCAGCAACAAAACACTCAGTACAGAAACACTCAGTACCAAAACAATCAGCAACAAAACACTCCGTACAGAAACACTCAGCACCAAAACACCCAGCAGCCGCCGACAAGCCCAAAAGAACCCCGCTACTCTTCTGAAACCTCTTCAGGAAAATCTCCTAGCAATTATGCGGGAAACTATGCTGGAAATCCTTCAGGGCCCTATTCAGATGCCTCTCGCTACCAATCGCCACAGCCGCAACCATCTCAGTCTTACCGCCAAGCTGCGCCGCAAGCTCCCGATTTGAGCGGTTCTAACTTCAAAGGAGCTTCCTTAAAAGAAAAGGATTTTTCAGGGAGAAACTTGAGCAATGCAAACCTGAGTGAAGCCGACTTAAGCGATACTTTTCTGCACAACGTCAACCTCACAGGTGCGAATTTGCACAAAGCTAACTTGTTTAGGGCAAACTTGTTAGGAGCTTGTCTGATCAATGCCAATTTGAGAGAAACTAATTTAATCGGAGCGGATTTGAGCGGTGCAGACTTGAGCGGTGCGGATTTAACGGGTGCTAAAATCGGTTACGGCGATCGGGTTATGGTAAAACTCACCGGAGCTAGATTAACAGGTACAATCTTACCCGACGGTACGGTTCACAGCTAAAGAATCTAGTTTTTCGTTCGATCGTTCGGAATGCGAGTCCTCTGAATTTGAAGAGGACTCGCATTCCGAACGATCGAACTTATAGCGTTGGCGTTAGCTGCACAAACCGAGTTTTTTGTAACGGGTTCAAGGACTGCAACTAAGTCTTTTCGTTCATCAAACCCCGTTTCTGCCTCCAAGACTGTTAATCTAATTTAATATTAATTATTTCCGATCGCGCAACTTTCGCCCAGCAGCCAGCATAGCGCCTCCCGCCATCAAACCTCCGACAGTCATCGGTTCGGGAACCGGCTCAGCTTTTAGCGTCTCCAGAGAACTGTCTTTAATCAATACAGCCACCGATTCGGGAACCGCCTCAGCTTTTAGCGTCCCTACAGAACCGCCTTTAATAAATACAGCAGAATCTAAATTACCGTCGCCCGCATCTTTAATGCGGATGCTGAGAACATTCGTCTGATTTTGCTTGAGCAAACCCTCAAAACCTAAAACTTTAGTAAAACCGTCTAGCTTAATGATGTTAGCAGCAATACCTGTCAAACTTGGGTTGTTAATATAGTCCGAGTGATCTGTAGAGCGATTATTTGGATTAGGAACAAGATTATTAATCGTAACTGCTTTCCCGTCGCTCAATTTTGCCAAATTACTACCATTCAGCAACAGTTCAAAATCGTCATTAAATCCAGAACCGCCGAACTCAGGAAACTCCTCTGAACCAAATACATATTCAAAAAACAACTTTTCAGCAGTACAGTCAGCAAAAAAGCTGAGGTCTAGCTGAGTTAAATCCCCAACTTCGCCCTTTGGCCCAAAGTCCGTGTTTAAATCGCTGCCGTTGGTCATTACGTTATCTTTCAGATTCTGACCCGGTATATCGGTGACTTTGCCAGTGCTGAGAACCACACCTGATTTCAAACCGAAGGGGTCATTAGTGAAAGTACCAAAAGCAGCCTCGTTCCCCGTAACTGAAACAGAGAAATTACTCAAGCCCGCTCTGTTATTTCCCAACAAATTATTTTTCAAAGTCTCAGTGTTATTAGTTGCCCCTACTGAAAATGCCGTTGCTGGCGCTGCCAACATGGTCAGAGCAGTAGTCAATGTAGCAGTTAAGGCAGCAATTTTGTGAGGATTTATCATAAAGTTTGTGTTTAAAAGACAAAGCTGATTTAAGGCATAACTTCATTTTCACATTAGATAAGCATAAATGTCTAGTGCCTTTACAATGACTTTACATATACGTAGATTTACGGCTTTGGTTGTTAATTGTTTTGGGTAGTTCTTAGCAGTTAGTCAATCAGTAAACCTCAGCGCACAAACAAAAATGCCAAAATACACCTACACAGACTAATAATTTCAGGAATTACGCACAGGATACCAAAAAAAACTGGGTTTTTATACGGTTTGCGATCGCCCACTCGCGAGAGATTTTGCTGAAAAACCCCGGTTTCTGCGTAAGTGGGCAATTTATATCAAGTCCGGGCGATCGACCTCACTTGATATTACAACTAATGACTGATGACAAATGACAAATGACAAATCACTAATCGCTAATGACTGACAACTAAAACCCCCTTGCTTCTCCTTCCCCGCGCGGATCGGCAGCCCCTTCCAACCAACCGTCCTCAGTCTGGACGATCGCATTCGCATTTCCCCAGCCGGATCGTTCGACAATCTGGTGTCCCCGCCTGCGTAACTCCTCAAGCGTCCCAGCCTCAAAACCTCCGCGTTCCACCATCAGGCGATCGGGCAGCCACTGATGGTGAATCCGGGGTGCAGATACAGCCTCACCCACATTCATGTCGTAAACCAACACGTTGAGGACAATTTGCAGCACCGTGGTAATAATCGTGCTGCCTCCGGGAGCCCCCGCAGCGAGGCGAAATTTGCCATTTTGCGTCACGATAATCGGTGTCATGCTGGATAAAGGAGTCTTCCCCGGGGCGATCGCATTTGCCTTACCGCCCACCAAACCAGACAAATTCGGCACTCCCGGCGCAGCAGCAAAATCGTCCATCTCGTTGTTGAGCAAAATTCCGGTACCCGCCGCCACAACCCCAGCACCAAAACGGCCATTCACCGTAAACGTCAAACTAACAACATTGCGCTCAGAGTCAACTACCGTCAGGTGCGTAGTTTCCGGCGACTCGTACACAAAGCGGCTCAAAGTTTGAGCGTCAACAGCTTTTACCTCCCTCGAAGGTTTGGCTTTTGACATTTGGATTTGCGATCGGCGAAATTTGCCATAATTCCTGCTAGTCAGAGCTTTGACAGGTACGCTGACAAAATCTGGATCGCCCAAATATTCGGCCCTGTCAGCGTATGCAATCCTCATCGATTCCGCCAGCAAGTGTAGCGCATCTGAACTTTGCCTCCCCAACTTTTTGAGATCCGTCTCTCCGAGAATATTTAAGATTTGCAATAAATGAACGCCGCCGGAAGAAGGAGGCGACATCGCGCAAATTTCGTAAGTGCGAAACTTGCCACAAATCGGATTTCGCCAAATCGGCGTATAGTTTTTGAGGTCTTCGAGAGTGATAATGCCACCATTTTTAGCCATGTCTGCGGCGATCGCCCGCGCAATATCCCCGGTATAAAAACTTTGGGGATTTTGTGCAATTTGCCGCAAAGTCCGCGCCAAATCCCGCTGCACCAACAGCTCCCCCGGCTTGTATAAAACGTCACCGCGAGTAAAAATATCCCGTGCCGCGCGGTTCTTGTTAATCGCATCCTTGTGTTGCAGAGTAGCCTTTGTGAAGCGGGAACTTACTGGAAAACCCTTTTGGGCAAGGGCGATCGCCGGAGCCACCACCGCCGCCCAAGGCAACTTACCGTACTCGCGTTGCACCGTATAAAGTCCAGCCACAGTACCCGGAATGCCCGCCGCCAAATGCCCGTCCCGACTTGCCCGCTCGCGCACCTTGCCTTGCTTGTCCAGGTACATATCGCGCGTTGCTCGTTTGGGCGATCGTTCCCGGAAATCCAGCGCTTGCACAGTCCCCGTTTCGGCCCGCCGCAGCAGCAAAAAACCCCCGCCGCCGATACCCGCCGAAAAAGGCTCCACCACCGAAATTGCCAAAGCCGTAGCAGCCGCCGCATCCACCGCATTGCCTCCCTGTTGCAGCACGCTCAGCCCCGCAGCGCTCGCCAGCGGGTGAGCCGAAACTGCCATAGCCTGCTTGCTGCGCTGCTGCTGCAAGTTTGGCTGTAGTTGCTGCTGGCACCCCCCTAACAGTATTACTGTTAGGAAACCAGTATAAATTCGCACTTTACAGATTAACTTTGAAAACATTTTTACCCCATTGAAAATTTTATTTTACACTAAAGATTGAATAGCATCATCCTAAAGACATAGATTTAATTTTACTTCTGAGAACAATCATTGACAGCCACAAGTTTACTCAAATCTGTCCAGTAGCTTAATTGTTAAATACACTACATTTTTAGTCGAATTTTTATGGGAAAATTTAAGCATTATTAAAAAAAACTTATAGCTAAAACTGTTGCAGGCGATCGGGAATAGTGCTACTATGCCTATTAATTATTAATTTTTTGTTAATCAGCATCTATTATTGAACCCCAAAATCATCTCAAATAAACATCTCCATCAACCTTTATGAACGCAGAAAATATCGGCGCATTCATCCCTGATGTCAACCCCAAAAACCTCGCGAACAGAGATATCGCAGGTGCGAGCGAGAAAAAGTTAAACACAGAAAAAGTCACTACGGCGAAGCCCGCCGGGCCCGGAGCCAGCACCGCCCTAGAATCAGCAGCGCCTGCAATTAGCACAACTTTTCACCCCGAAAAAGTTAGCATCATCATGCCGGCATTCAACGCCAAAGACACCATAGGCGAAGCGATCGCCTCCGCACTCAAAGGCACTCACCGGAATATAGAAATCCTAGTAATTGACGACGGTTCCAGCGACGGCACCGACAAAATAGTCACCGGCATGGCGCTGCAAGATTCGCGCATTAAGTATTGCAAAAACCCGAAAAACTTAGGAGCTTACAAATCTAGAAATTTAATGCTCCAAGCAGCCACCGGAAAATTTATCGCATTTTTAGACAGCGACGACACCTGGGAACCAAACAAACTAGAAGAATGTTTGAACATCCTCAAACAGCATCCAGAAGTTAAAGCAGTCGGTCACGCCCTCCGCTATCTAAACAAGGGAGGCGAGAAAGTCAGCTACATCCCCACATATCCCACAAATTCAGAAGAATTGCAGGACGTTCAAGAAAAAGGCGCGCTTCCCTGGGTTTTTCCCACAGCTTTAGTAGTAGAACGAGAAGCTATCCTAGAAATCGGAGGATTTTTAGACGACTGGAAAGTACCAGCAGATACCGAACTGATGGCCAGACTCGCTCAAAAGCACGGGATGCTAGCCACAAAAATGCCCTTAGGAAACTACCGAATTTTGGGCAACTCTTTAACCGATAAATATTGGTTCAACAAGCGTCTAGCCATAGACTGCGTTAAAGAAAACCAGCAGCGCAGAATTCGCGGTCAATCAGAGTTAACATTGAGCCAATACCGAGAAATCTTTTTCCAAAACCTGCCTCCGTTGAAAAAACTCAATAAGTTAAGAGAAATTGCGGCAACTCGCTTCATGAGAAAAGCGGGAGAAAGCTGGTTAAATCGGGAGATTTTGCCTGCGCTCCTTTACGGAATTGCCACGACAGCGCTGAACCCTCAAGCCACTGTGCACAAAATTCAGTGGATGAAATATCAGAAGCGATTAAATCAAGAATTTCACTAATTGGCGGTTGGGCTGCTACACATACCCGACCGGACGCTGCCGCTTTCTGGCAGTAGCTAAACAGTTAACTTAACTAACGCAGAAATTCTGCTTGTAGGGTGGGCAAAGCCCGCCTTTTTATTGACTGCACGACGGGCGCACAGATTCTGCTTGTCGTGTAAAAATTGGTTCTTTGCACAGGTCCTCTCAAAATGCGATCGCCCTGGCGAAAGCCCTCAGAGCGTTCAACAGACGGCAATCCGTCAGAAAAATTAGCCGTCAAATCGGCTGTGATACCCATCCGGACGGTTCTCCCCCCCCTACGGTCGATCGCACTCAGGCTTCAAGCCTGTTATATTGGCTATACGTAGGTAAGCCCTGTGCAACTTTATAAATAAAGAGCCAAGCAAGTAGCGGAAAACACGGCAAAAATCCCAATTATCCCCCTATTCCCTACCCAACTCTGTCTCTCTTCTTTCCCCCTAGGCAAGGAGTTTGATATAGGAAGTTAATTTGCACAATTGCCTGTAACAAAACTTAACAAAGCTGTATAATGCTGTACGTCAAGCATTTTTGATTGTATGTAGATACACATCATCAGAAACAGCATCCCATTGATGCCCTTGCTGGCATACACGCCAGGGGGTGGAAGCTGGAATCATCCAAGCAATAACAACATTCTGCCTTGGAACTTAACAGCTCGCACTCGCGCCAGCTTTCATCGCACCCGATCGCAGTCGGTGCATTTCAAAACAGGAAATTTTCAGTTTCAGCAGAAAATCCTTACTTTCTCAGTATTCCAATTCAGGGGTCATATGTGGCGAAGACTATACTTCGGCGAACTACTACCAAACCACAACTAATTCAAGTTATGAACAGCCCAAAAGTCAGTGTAATCATTCCTGCATTCAATGCAGCCGAAACTCTGGCAGAGGCCGTTGCCTCCGTAGTTAATGGCAGCCACAAGCATCTAGAAATTTTAATTGTTGATGACTGCTCGGCGGACGATACTAGCAAAATTGGTGCTAGGCTGGCCGAGCAAGATTCGAGAATTAAGTTCTGTAGAAATTCCCAAAATTATGGGGTTTCTAAGTCAAGAAATTTAATGATAGAGCGGGCAACCGGCGAGTATGTAGCGTTTCTAGACAGCGACGATACCTGGGAACCCAACAAGCTAGAAGTTTGTTTGAAGATGCTCGCCGACAATCCCGAAGTCAAAGCCGTTGCTCACGCTTTGCGGTATTTAGACAAGCGCGGCAACAAGTTGAGTTACGTTCCCACCTATCCTACAACTAAAGCAGAAATGCAGGCGATTAAGGAGACAGGCGAAAGTCCTTGGGTTTTCCCGTCTTCTGTGGTAGTCGAGCGCTCTATTCTTCTCAAAGAAGGCGGCTTTGCAGAAGATTGGCAAGTAGGAGAAGATACAGAGTTATTTACCAAAATTGCTCAAAAGCACGGCTTGCTAGCGGCGACAGCACCTTTGGGAAATTATCGAATTAGAGGGAACTCTCTCACAGATAAGCACTGGCTGAAAAAGCGCATAGCTTCTGAGTGTGTCAAGGAAAACCAACTGCGGCGCTTGCGGGGAGAAAAAGAGTTATCGCTCAACGATTACGAACAGTTGTGCTTTAACAATTTGCCGCTTTTGAAAAGGCTCAACAAATTCCGACAAGTTTTGGCGCTGCACTGCATGAGAAAGGTGGGACAAAGTTTGTTAAATCGGGAGGTTTTGCCGACTCTTATTTACGGCATCGCTACCACAGCGCTCAATCCCATCGCTACTCTGAACAAGTGGAAATGGATGAAGTCTCACGAGCAGTTGAGTCAAGAAGCTAGGTGATATTAGCGATCGCAAAATCGAGGCGATCGGGCGGCCGGGCGGTTTGTATGTATTCAGACTGCCTGTTAAGCTTGCAAGCAGCATTCAGTGTTAGCGATCGCACCCAACATTTTCAGCAAGTTCAGTTAATTGATGGTGTTGCTGAAACCATTACTTTTATGGTCTTCAGCGTAGCTATCCTTCTATATAACTAAATTTTTCAGCCTAGTTGCCTTCTGCTTTTAAAACAGGGGAATCCGTTGTTGCCTTGGCTGACGGTATGGCAAAATATCGCCTTTGGGTTGGAACTCAAACATTGGCCAGGCGCGATCGCAGATTGGAGAGGCGATCGCCTTTAGTCACTTTTTATACAAATAGGTGGCAAATCTCTACAGCCAGAGCCACATCTGCCCAACCAGTCAGAGCATGACAAACCATTACCGCACAATCACGATGGGCGATCGTACCCCAAAATATTAAGATATGTAAATTAATAACTATTAACTCCGGTAAATTGATCGACTTACAGTGGTATACTGCCAGTAAAGTTACTCTCAATCCCTTCCCGGTTGGCATTTATGTTGATTAAGCTCGCAGAAACCCTGATTTTAGGCATTTTGAGCTACTGCCGCCAAATTTTCCTTTCTCGGAGAGTTCGCAGTCTTTCCCTGCTATTTGCAATCGGACTCGGCTTGAGTTTAGTAGTGGCGGCTTGTTCTACAACCGCTACCACACAGGACACAGCCACTGCGAACACTTCCGCACCTACAAAAAGCGTTACAGTTAGCATCGGCTATCAAAAATCAGCTACCGTTCTCAACGCTCTCAAAACCAAAGGCGACTTAGAAAAAGCCTTAGCAACCTCCAAATCTTCTGTAAAATTTGTAGAATTTCCTGCTGGACCTCCCCTACTCGAAGGAATGAACGCAGGCAGTATTGACTTTGGCTACACAGGAGAAGCACCGCCAGTTTTTGCTCAAGCTGCCGGAACGCCATTAGTTTATGTTGCTTACGAAACTGCAAATCCTAAGTCTGAAGGTATCGTAGTTCCCAAAGATTCACCCATAAAAACTGTTGCCGAGCTGAAAGGCAAAAAAGTTGCTTTTGCCAAAGGATCTAACACTAATTACCTCATAGTTAAAGCCTTAGAAAAGGCTGGACTTCAATACAGCGACATCACTCCAGTTTTTCTCAAACCAGCAGATGCCCGCGCCGCTTTTGAAGGAGGAAATGTGGATGCTTGGGCGATTTGGGACCCGTACTTAGCAGCAGCAGAAAAAACCGCAGGTGCTCGACTGATAACAGATGCAACAGACATCGCTGCCAATCGAGGTTACTATCTCGCCCGCAAGGGTTTTGTTGACGAACATCCTGAGATTTTGAAACTCATTTTAGATGAAGTCAAAAAGGTAGATCGGTGGGCAGCGGGAAATCCGGTAGAAGTTGCTAAGTTTTTGGAGACGCAATTAGGGATAGAAGCCTCTGTGTTGGAAGTGTCAGAAAAGCGACGCAACTATGGCGTTTCTCCCCTGACTGATGAAGAGATTGCCGGACAGCAGCAAATTGCTGATACTTTCCAAAAATTGCAGCTTATTCCTAAGCCAGTTCAAGTTAAAGAAATCGTTTGGAAAGACAGTAAGTAGATTGCCAATCCCACCCATGAAGGCAGGGCTGTTTCATTTTGTTAACCGAATCCCCAAAGAACTTATGAGTCATTCTGAAAAATTTCAAAAAATCGCTGATGAAGCTAAGGCTAAAATCCAAGAAATATCCATCGACGAACTTAACGTTTTAGAGCCAGAAAACCCCCCTATTTTGGTAGATGTTCGTGAAGATAGTGAATGGCAAAAAGCCCATGCTGAAGGGGCTATTCACCTTAGTCGAGGCATTATTGAACAAAAGATTGAGGAAATTATTCCCGATCGCGAAACTCCAATTGTTTGCTATTGCGGCGGCGGGAATCGCTCGGCTCTAGTGGCTGAAAGTTTACAAAAATTAGGGTATACTCGCGTCCAATCCTTGGTTGGGGGTTTTAAAGCTTGGAAAGAGGCTGGCGGGCCGATCGTTGATAATTCGGATTCTTCTTTACCCCCTTCCTAGTTCCCAACTCTCATCTAAACTCTGCCTAATTTTTTGTTGATTTAAAGCAATCTCTCCTCAATCTGAATTTCTATGACTCTTTCCGATCTGACTATCCCAACCCAATGGCTAACAACCGATATTTTAGTCATCGGTGGCGGCACCGCTGGCACGATGGCTGGCATCAAAGCTAAACAGGCAAATCCTGACAGCGAAGTGCTGATTTTAGAAAAGGCAAATATTCGCAGAAGTGGCGCGATCGCAATGGGCATGGATGGCGTAAATACTGCTGTCATTCCCGGTCATTCTACACCCGAACAGTACGTCCGCGAAATTACCCTTGCCAATGACGGCATCCTCAACCAAAAAGCCGTTTATCAAACAGGAAAATTAGGCTATGAAGTCATCCAAGAGTTAGAAAGTTGGGGAGTAAAATTTCAGAAAAATGCTCAGGGTAACTACGACTTAAAACAAGTTCACCGCGTCGGTAAATATGTTTTGCCAATGCCGGAAGGCAAAGACCTCAAACAAATTTTAACCCGACAGGTGAAACGCCACAAAGTTAAAGTTACCAATCGAGTCATGGCAACCCGTATTTTAGTGCAAGCAGGACGTGCTACTGGAGCCGTTGGTTTTGACGTGCGGAATGGCGATTTTGTAGTAATTCAAGCGAAAGCTGTCATTCTTTCTACAGGTGCTTGCGGTCGTTTAGGATTACCCGATTCTGGCTACCTTTACGGAACCTATGAAAATCCGACAAATGCCGGAGACGGCTATTCAATGGCTTACCACGCTGGAGCAGAACTCACTAACATTGAGTGCTTTCAAGTCAACCCGCTAATTAAAGATTATAACGGCCCTGCTTGCGCTTATGTTGCCGGCCCCTTCGGTGCTCATACTGCTAATGCCGAAGGTCATCGCTTCATTAGTTGCGATTATTGGAGCGGTCAAATGATGCTGGAAATCTGGAAGGAATTAAACTCCGGTAAAGGCCCGATTCAATTAAAAATGACTCATCTCGATGAAGATACTATTGCTGAAATCGAGTCAATTCTTTGGTCAAACGAGCGTCCGAGTCGAGGCAGATTTCACGAAGGTAGAGGGGAAAATTATCGCTCTCACGGCGTTGAAATGCACATTTCAGAAATTGGGCTGTGCAGCGGTCACAGCGCCTCTGGTGTTTGGGTGAATGAAAAGGCAGAAACAACTGTGCCGGGACTCTACGCGGCGGGAGATATGGCAAGCGTTCCTCATAATTATATGATCGGGGCGTTTGTCTTCGGTAGATTGGCAGGAACTAATGCCGTTGATTACATCCGAGATTTAGATTATGTCCAGCCTGATGCTGAATTTTTGGAAGCAGAGAAAGCGCGGATTTATGCACCTTTAAATCTACCGAATGGAATTCCTCACACGCAAGTAGAATATAAGTTGCGGCGCTTGGTGAATGATTATTTACAGCCGCCCAAAGTAGGGAATAAACTTGAAATCGGGCTGAAGAATTTTGTGCGCTATCAAGAAACTCTAGAGGAAATGGGCGCTCGCGATCCTCATGAGTTAATGCGCTGCATGGAAGTTCACTTTATTCGAGACTGTGCAGAGATGGCGGCGAGGGCTTCTTTGTTCCGCCGCGAGACTCGTTGGGGGCTTTATCATTATCGATTGGATTACCCTGACAAAAATAATGAAGAGTGGTTTTGTCACGTTAATTTGAAAAAAGAGGAGTCGGGAGAAATGAGATTGTTTAAGCGTCCAGTTGAACCTTATATTGTGGAGGTAGATTTGCATAAAGAGGATTATAATGTTGTAGCGCGTTAAACTATCACTAGAGCGGCGAAAAATATGGTCTGTAGGGGCGGGTTCATTACTATCTTTAGTTGCCCATCATAAACTTCATAAACCCGCCCTCTTTGACTGCATCTTTCGCTTTGAAGTATCATCAATCTATTCACGATTAACGATCGCAACTAACTATGGCTTTAATTACACAGCGAGTTGATGTTCCCGTCACTGTAGATGAGTCTAAGTGTTTGGAAAAATGCCATGTCTGCATTGATGTTTGTCCATTGGACGTACTGGCAAAAAATCCAGAAACAGGGAAAGCTTACATGAAATACGATGAATGTTGGTTTTGCTTGCCCTGTGAAAAAGAATGTCCGACAAATGCGATTACGGTTAACATACCTTTCTTGTTGCGCTAAATTTGTTCTAGTTTTTAGGAATTGTAAAACCCATGAATGCTGAAACTGACAGTGAATTAAATCAATGGCTGGAAATGCTGCGATCGCCCGAACTAAGCGATCGCCTCGTTGCCGTTAAAAACCTGCAATATTTGGGCGATGAAGAAGCTACAAATGCTTTACTTATTGCCCTGTCTGATGACAGCATTGCCGTTCAAAAAATTGCCATATCTGCCCTTTGGGAAATCGGCACTCCTGTCGCTATTCCCGCTTTAATCGAGTGTCTAGGTTCCGCTGATGTCGATATTCGCCAAGAAGCATTATCGGCGTTGAGTGAATTAGTTTCACCCACTGACTTACAGCTACTGCTAGACGCACTCCACCGCGATAATGTTAATATCCAACTCAATATCTTAACTTTGTTGCGGAAGATTCACGATGCTCATTCTTTACCCGATATTTTACCATTTTTTGCATCAAAAGTTCCTGAAGTGAGAGCAGCAGCAGTCACCACTCTCAGTTATCTCAATCAGGTGGAAAAATGCCCCCAAGCTTTGACTTTAATATCTGATGCAGATGTAAACGTTCGCCGTGCTACGGCTTTAACTTTAGGGCATTTAACAGATCCAGAAGTCATTTCAATTTTGTGTCAAGCACTCAAAAGCGATACTGACTGGCAAGTGCGACGAAATGCGGCTAAATCTTTGGCAATTCATGCCGATTCTGCGGCAATTTCCACCCTGGAAACGGCGGTAAGTGACGAAGACTGGCAAGTTCGCAAATTCGCGTTACAAGCTTTGCAAAAAATGCCAGATGAACGAGTGATGCCTGCTTTAATTAGATCCTTAGCTGATGAATATTCAGACGTGCGGAAAGAAGCCGCGATCGCGATCGGCAATCTCAGCAATCCCGCTGCGCTCAATGCGCTGCAACAATCTCTCGACGATCCCGATAAAGAAGTTTCCATAAGTTCTCAAAAAGCAATCCAAAAGATTCAAAAATTACTGCAAATTTCCCCCAATGGTTAATTCTTCATCGCCAAAAACTAACTCACATCCACCCTCAGAAAACCCAAATTCGCTGGAAGAAATGAGGAAGCAAGAAGTTGTAATTTATCTGAAGCAAGTCATTGAACCTACTCTCAAAAATGATATTGTCAGCTTGGGAATGGTGCGAAATTTGCGAATAGTTGATGATTACATTTACTTGCGCCTTTATATTGGTTCGCATCAGCAAGACTTACCAGAAAAAATTGAATCTGTTTTATCACCTATAGCCTGGTGCAAAAAAACTTACATTCAGATTTGTACGATTGCCAACGTGCGAACTACCTTGGCTGTTTCTAGCGGCAAAGGTGGGGTTGGAAAATCTACAACTGCTGTCAATTTAGCAGCAGCTTTAAAATTACAGGGAGCCAAGGTAGGCTTGCTAGATGCTGATGTTTACGGCCCCAATATTCCTCAAATGTTAGGCTTAGGACAAGCTGATGTAGAGACAGTTAATACTGCCAAAGGGCAGAAATTTTTACCTTTGGAAGCACAGGGAATCAAACTGATGTCGGTGGGTTTGCTAGCCGAACCAGAACGCCCTTTAGCATGGCGAGGTCCAGTTCTCCACAAAATTATTACTCAGTTTATTCAAGATGTAGAATGGGGCGAATTAGATTATTTGCTGATAGATTTGCCGCCAGGAACAGGAGATGCTCAAATTACAATTGTCCAAGAAAGTCCGATTTGTGGAGTGATACTTGTTACTACGCCACAACAAGTATCTATTGCCGATGTTCGCCGCAATATTTATATGTTTCGCCAAGTGGGAGTTCCCGTTCTCGGTATTATTGAAAATATGAGTTATTTAATTTGCGATCGCGATCGAGAACCGCTGGCAATTTTTGGGAGTGGTGGCGGTAAACAGCTAGCAGAAGAATTGCAAGCGCCTCTCCTAGCCCAGATTCCTCTAGATCCGCGTATCTGTGCGGGCGGTGATACAGGTAAACCTTTAACCTTAGCAGATCCGAACTCGGCGATATCTCAGACGTTTATACAGATCGCGATCGGCCTCAATAATCACCGGAAATTTGGGTCTGAAGCCCCGTCCTTCTAGGACGGCTTTAATTATCTTTAAACTTTCCCGAGTGTATTAGCAAGTCATAGTATAATAGAGCAAGTAAACAACAGAAAACAATGAAAGCAAGATATCAATACAGATTCTATCCGACCGACCAACAACGACAGAGTTTAGCTCAGTTGTTTGGTTGCGTTCGCGTAGTCTGGAATGATGCTTTGGCGTTGTGTAAGCAGTCCGAGAAAAAGCCAAAATCGGCAGAACTTCAAAAAGTAGTAATTACTCAGGCAAAGCAAACCGCTGAAAGAGCTTGGCTGGAAGATGTTTCATGTGTTCCTTTGCAGCAGTCTGTAGCCGATTTAGAAACGGCTTTCAAGAACTTTTTTGAGTCCTGTAAAGGAAAGAGGAAAGGGCGCTCCTTTGGCTATCCCAAGTTCAAAAAAAAGACTAGCAGCCAATCGGCAAGACTTACTCGTCGTGGTTTTTCTATGAAAAAGAACGGCGGTGTTTATTTAGCCAAAATTGGAATTGTCAATCCTATATGGTCTAGAGAATTGCCCTCAGAACCCAGTTCAGTTACGATTATCAAGGATTGCGCTAATCGTTATTTTCTCAGCTTTGTAGTGGAAGTTGAACCCATCAGTATTGATGCCAAAAACCCAAGTATCGGAATTGACTTAGGGATTAAAACTTTCGCAGTAATGAGCAATGGGGAAAAAGCTGAAAATCCTAGTTATAAAAAGCTAGACCGGAAGATTCGCAAACTCCAAAAACAGTTAGCACGTCAACAAAAAGACTCAAATCGTAGGAACAAAACCAAGATTCAGATAGCTAAAACACACAATCAAATTGCAGACTTGCGTAAAGACTTTTTGCATAAACTATCAACCAAAGTAGTAAGTGAAAACCAAACTATTATTTTGGAAGATCTCAATGTATCGGGCATGATCAAAAATCGCAAACTTGCCCGAGAAATTGGCTTGCAGGGATGGTACGAATTCCGAGCTTTGTGTGAGGCTAAATCTGATAAACTTGGTCGCGAGTTTAGGGTAATTAGTCGCTGGGAACCTACCAGCCAAGTCTGTTCGGACTGTGGTTTTAAGTGGGGGAAATTAGACCTTTCTATTCGTTCAGTGCTTTGCCTAAACTGTGGCATCGAACAAGATAGGGATGAAAACGCAGCCAAAAATATAAATAAAGTCGGGATAGGGCATTGCCACGACTCTAAACGGACACAGAGGAAGAGTAAGACGACCTCGGTTGCATCATCCGATGAAGTGTCAAGAATCACCGCCCTAAAAGTGCGGTGAGTATGTCAACTTAATCCATAGAATTACAGCAACCGTTCCCGAAAAACTATTAATCGATCAGTTGTGGTGTGGGAACTTGGGCATTAATCTCTGCTTGAGAGAAGGAAGGGATCGCCCAATTTGTCTGACCCGCTTTAAAAACTTTAGCTGGCGTAACATTCACCTCAACTCCACCCGTTGCTGCATTGGTTCTGGCAACGAGTTGCGTACCATCTACAACCTTAATAGCAACCGATTCAGTCAAATTTTGCGCTTGAGCTTTCGGGCCTAAAGTCGCTTGAGTTCCTGCGGGCAAGTAAATGCCATCACAGTCCCAATCGTCATCGGTAATCTTCCCTGCTCCCAAAAAATAAAGTTGGGTGGGAGATTTTTTAGGCTTATTAGCATAAACAGCTAGAGTTTGCCCTGTTTGATTGCGACACTGAGCTCGCTTTGAAGCTGTTTCTATGGTGTACTTCTGCTGTTGTAACTCTGCCAGACGCTCTTGATACTGTTCGGGTGTATAACCTGCTTGCTCTGGTGTATTCTGGGCTTGCAGTAGTTGATTGAGTTCTTGAGTTACTTCTGCGTAGTCAGAACCTTTTGTGAAATCTTTGCCGGCCCAAGAAGGCTGAGCCATAGCTAAGTTCACTAACAGCACTAAGACGATCGCAATGACCTTGAAAAACCCGCTCATTTTCTTTCTCCTGTATTTGCTTGCGTTTTCTTTAGTTTAATAAAGCTTTCCCATAACAACAAATGTTCTTTTTTATTAAATTAATAAATTAAATTGATGATTGAGGCGATCGCACCAGCAAAAATCTAGAAAATCTGCTTGCATTTTTGAAGCTATCTGTGGAATAATAGGAGCTTGTCAGAGTTAACTACGGTATATCGGTCGGTTTATCGTAAATTTTAATCGATCGCGATTAGCTCAGCTTTTGCATGGCTATTGAGTTTTTTAGTTTTCAATACTTAAAATTTAGGGAGTGACAAGTGTTAACCCAATTGAGAGAGACCCTATTTCCAGCTAAGTTGAGGCATTTTTGGAGCCAACTCAAACATAGTTCTATCAAGACCTTTGCTTTGCTTTTTGCAGTTGGTTTCAGTTTGAGTTTGACAGTTTCCGCCTGTGCTCCTACTCAGCAAACAAATTCAACTACTGCGCCAACTTCTGCTGCCACATCGGTGGCCACTTCTAAGGCACAACAGAGCAATGTAATTCGGATCGGCTATCAAAAATATGGAACTCTAAGCATCCTTAAATCACGGGGAAGTTTAGAACAACGTTTGGCCTCCCAAAATACTTCTGTACAGTGGCTTCAATTTCCCGCAGGGCCTCAACTACTAGAAGCTTTAAATGCAGGCAGTATTGACTTTGGGCATACAGGAGAAGCTCCGCCTATTTTCGCACAAGCTGCTGGCGCACCATTGATATATGTTGCTAACGAGCCTCCAAATCCCAAAGGCGAAGCAATATTAGTACCGAAAGATTCTCCAATTCAAGATGTGGCGGGGTTGAAAGGCAAAAAAGTTGTATTTAACAAAGGTTCAAATGTGCACTACCTAGTAGTAGAAGCATTAACAGCAGCCGGATTAAAATATAGCGACATTCAGCCTGTTTACTTACCGCCAGCAGAGGCGCGGGCAGCTTTTGAACAAGGTAGCGTCGATGCTTGGGCGATTTGGGACCCGTTTTTTACAGTAGCAAAACGAGCTACAGGTGCTCGCGTTCTTAAAGATGGAGAAGGGCTCGTAGCTAATCGGGAATTCTATCTAGCTGCTAAACCTTTTAACGACCAATATTCTGACCGGACTAAGGCAGTTTTAGAGGAACTTCAAAAAGTCGATGAATGGGCGGCGGCTCAACCAACTGAGGTAGCAAAACTGCTGTCTCCCGCTCTTGGTATTGACGTTCCAACTTTAGAGGAAGTGGCACGGAGACGGCCTTACGGCGTGCAGCCCATTACAGAGGAAGTCATCACTTACCAGCAAAAAGTTGCGGATACTTTCTTAGATTTAAAGCTGCTTCCCAAACAGGTAAAAATTAGCGAAGTGGCTCAGGTAACTAAACAATAAATAGTGATGGAGACTCTGGCAAATGGAATTATTTTGGTTTATCCCAACTCACGGAGACGGACGCTATTTAGCTACAGGAATTGGAGGGCGGTCTTGCAGTTACTCCTACTTAAAACAAATCGCCCAAGCCATTGACCATTTAGGATTTACGGGCGCTCTGCTTCCGACTGGGCGCTCTTGCGAAGACGCATGGGTAGTGGCTTCATCCCTAATGTCTGTAACCGAAAAAATGCGTTTTCTAGTAGCAATTCGTCCGGGATTAATGTCGCCGGGGGTAGCAGCACGGATGGCAGCAACCTTTGACAGATTATCTAACGGACGCTTGCTGATTAATGTGGTTACAGGCGGCGATCCGGTTGAATTAGCAGGAGATGGAGTGCATCTGGGTCACGACGCACGTTATGAATTGACGGATGAATTCTTGACTGTTTGGAGAGCAATGCTTGAAGCTAGTAACTCCACTAACGTGCGAGAGCAAGAAGTCGATTTTAGCGGTGAATATCTCCAAGTTAAGGGCGGTAAAGTTCTATTCCCACCTGTACAAACTCCCCATCCTCCGTTATGGTTTGGCGGTTCGTCGCCGATCGCACAACAAATTGCGGCTAAACATATTGATGTTTATCTTACTTGGGGAGAGCCGCCGCAACAAGTGGCAAAAAAAATTGAAGCTGTGAAAAAATTAGCAGCAGAACAGGGTAGAACTTTGCGGTTTGGGATTCGCCTTCACGTCATTGTGCGCGAAACTGAAAGCGAAGCTTGGGAGGATGCAAATCGATTGATTAAATATGTAGATGAAGATGCGATCGCGGCCGCCCAAAAATCTTATGCCAGGATGGACTCTGAAGGGCAGCGCCGCATGACTGAACTGCACGCAGGCAACCGCGAAGCTCTACAAATTAGCCCCAATTTGTGGGCGGGAATTGGGTTAGTAAGAGGCGGTGCCGGTACTGCCTTAGTGGGAGATCCCGATACCGTTGTCGCGCGAATATTGGAATATTCCGAATTGGGGATTGAAACTTTCATTTTCTCCGGTTATCCCCACTTAGAAGAAGCGTATCGAGTCGCTGAATTGCTATTCCCCCGCTTGCCGTTGAAAAACCAACCGGCTGTAAATCAACCGCAAATGTTTAGTCCTTTTGGCGAAATTGTTGCCAACGATAATTTTCCCACACAAAAACAAGTTGTTCCTACAAGTGCGTCATGAACAAAAAATGGCTCAAAAACCCATATTTTCAGCAGGTAATTCCCTGGATTGTACCGATTGTGCTGCTTCTTAGCTGGCAACTTTTAGTACAGGTGGGTTGGCTTTCCACAAGGGTTTTACCCGCACCAACAGGTGTTTTAAGTGCAGGAATTAGATTGGCAATTACCGGGGAACTGTTTCACCATATCGGAATTAGTGCTTGGCGTGCCGTCGTTGGTTTCATCATCGGCGGAGGAATTGGTTTGACTCTAGGTTTCCTCAACGGTCTTTCTCCAATCGCCGAACAACTGCTGGATACTTCTGTACAAATGGTTCGCAATGTTCCCCACCTCGCCTTAATTCCCCTAGTGATTTTGTGGTTTGGAATTGGCGATGTAGCTCGGTTATTTTTGGTGGCTTTGGGTGTGTTTTTCCCAATGTATATCAATACATTTCATGGCATCCGCAGTGTCGATGCCGGATTGATTGAAATGGGAAAAGTCTATGGTTTGAATTCCACGTCTCTTTTGTGGCAAGTGATTTTGCCTGGGGCTTTGCCTTCAATTTTGGTAGGCGTGCGATATTCTTTGGGAATTATGTGGCTGACGCTGATTGTCGCAGAAACAATTGCTGCGGACTCTGGTATTGGTTACATGGCAATGAATGCTCGCGAGTTCTTGCAAACTGATGTGGTGGTGTTGAGCATTATCATGTATGCTTTGTTGGGTAAGTTTGCAGATGCGATCGCCAGGAAGTTAGAAGAGAAATGGCTGGCTTGGCATCCCAATTATCAGCCATCTTAGGTTGAAAAAGTAAGCAATAAGAAAGAAAGATGAGAGTGTCCCATTTTTCTTTCTTAGTTCCTCGATAAATTACGCCATACTATGGACGCTCGTCTCGATCCAGCAAAATATGCTGGGCTGGCAGAAGGGAATGCCCATGTCATTCGTAATGCTGGAGGACGGGCAAGCGATGACGCAATTCGATCGCTCGTAATCTCTTACAAACTATTGGGAACTGGTGAATGGTTCGTTGTCAGAAGCTAACTTTGGGCTGGCAATAGTGGGCTGTCAAGGTGCGCTGGAACGAAACACCTGAGACCCTCAAAAATTAACTCAGTAGCAACCTTGACACCGCCATTGAACTCCCATAAAGTAAATCTACTGTTATTCGATAGATTATTAGGAGTATAACGTGCGCTACATCATTAAGCTCAGTCGCCTTACAGTTAAGCGTTTTGGATTATTCGCTTCAGCCTCTCTACTAGCGGTGGTAACGGCGATCGGTCTGTTACAAATTTCTGCTCCCACCCAGGCTCAGACTGCTCAGATTGCTCAGGCACAGCCAGCAAAACCTGCTTCTAGCGACGCAGTGCTAGATTGGAATGCGATCGCGCAGACTGCAACCCTGGCAGCCTCCGCCCCTCCGCCCCAGCAGTTTCGCGCTCTAGCGATCGCGCATGGAGCAATTTTTGATGCCGTAAATGCGATCGAGCCCCGCTATACTCCCTATGCAGTCAAGATTGAAGCGCCCACTGGAGCTTCGGCTGCTGCTGCTGCTGCTGCTGCTGGGCATGGCGTTTTGACACGCCTTTATCCAGCGCAGAAAGCCACCTTTGATACGGCGTTAACTGATTCTTTGGCAAAAATTCCTGATGGGGAGGCAAAAGTTAACGGCATCAACGTGGGCAAGGAAGTTGCAGAAAAGCTGATAGCAATCCGCAGCACCGACGGCGCCGATGGGAAAAGTGAGCATAAAGCTGAGAAAGCTGTGGGCATCTGGCAGCCAACTCCCCCTCTGTTTGCCCCGGCCTTATTGCCGAATTGGAGCGCAGTCACCCCTTTTGTGATTAAGCGTGCTGACCAGTTTAAGATTCCTGCGCCGCTGCCCCTGAACAGCGATGCCTACGCGAAAGACTTAAATGAAGTGAAACGCCTGGGGGGGCGATACAGCACTGCCCGAACCGCTGACCAAACTGCGGCGGCAATTTTTTCTGCTATTTCCCCCGTTCCACTCTGGAATACCCCAGCCAGAGCAGCCGCAACAGCCAAGGGTAATAGTTTGATTGAAAATGCACGGCTGTTTGCGCTGCTGAATTTCGCAGGCGCAGATGCCTACATTGCTGGATACGAGGTTAAGTACAAATACAAACTTTGGCGGCCCGCAACGGCTATTCCCAATGCGACACAACTTGGCAATCCTGCGATCGCTTCCGATCCAAACTGGGAGACGCTAATCGTCACTCCAGCTCACCCCGACTATATCTCCGGGCATTGTGTAACAGCAGGTGCGGCAGAGCGCGTTTTGCAACGTTTCTTTGGCAGTGACGCAGTGAAAGTCAGTCTCATCTTTCCAGCAAACGCAGGAGTTACCCGCAGCTATAACAGTTTTTCGCAGATTTCTAAAGAGCTTGGAGAAGCGCGGATTTGGGCAGGTCTTCATACCCGTACTGCTGACATCCAAGGCGATGCACTGGGTAAACAAGTTGGTGACTATGTTTTCCAAAATGCCTTGCAACCGCTCAAGAGTTAGCAGTAAGTATTTTGAGGTAATTTTTACCCAAAGAAACCGGGTCAGGACTTACGCAGACACAACATATAATGTGTCCATAACTACGATCGCACCCCGCTTGACTATGAGGGCGATCGCCAGATCGAGGGCTCAGGTGTGCTTGGTATAGCAACCCCCAAGGCGGTTGCTATACATTTCAGGGCATCCGCAGTGTCGATATTATGTATGCTTTGTTGGGTAAGTTTGCAGATGCGATCGCCAGGAAGTTAGAAGAGAAATGGCTGGCTTGGCATCCCAATTATCAGCCATCTTAGGTTGAAAAAGTAAGCAATAAGAAAGAAAGATGAGAGTGTCCCATTTTTATTTCTTAGTTCCTCTAGAAATTACAGCTAATAACCCAGAAAGCCCACCCTTTTTAGTGGTTCGAGTGTCAGATTAATAAGTCCAGTTTTGCTTAGTCTGCAAGCTATAGGTTCCATCTTTCACATTCACCCGCTCAGGAATCAGCTCTAAATCTCTAAAAATATTTGCTTGATGCTGTAGGGCCGCGAGCGATTGGTCGTCGATCGGGACGATCGCGCGTTCGGCACTGCGTTGCTGTAAAATTTCTACGATCGACGGATCGATTTCATGGTGTTCTGCCAATCGCACAGCCGCTTCTAATTCCTGTCTCTTAGCCCAAGCTCCAGCTTCGTTTACTTCTTCTAAAATCACCTTGAGCAGGTCGGGATAGTCGCGTACCAGCTCTGGAATCGCGTAGTAATAGGTGGGAACTTCCACGGAAGCTTTGTCACCAAATATGCTCTCTAGATCTGCGATCGATCGCCCTGGGTAAGCGCTTCGGGCGATCGTTGCTGTGTAGGGAACCCAAATCACCCAAGCATCGACCTCACCTTGTCGGAATAAAGGCAACGCCTGTGGCTGAGTCAGATAAATTGGCTCAATGTCACTAAACTCTAGCCCTACTTTTGCCAATGCTCGCACGAGTACGTAATGGGCGCTTGAGCCTTTGTCAAAAACAATCTTCTTACCCTTGAGGTCGGCCAGCGTCTGAATTGACGAATCGGACGGTACCAGAATCGCTTGACCTTTAGGAGCGGTATATTTTTCTTTAGCCACCCGCACAAACACATGATCCGCTGCTTGAGAGAAGATGCTAGCCGTGCCACCGCCACCGCAGAAGTCAATCGTCCCGTTGCTTAGGGCCTCTATTAGAGAAGAGGCTGATAAAAAACTTGACCAGGCGACACTCAGCCCGAATGGTTGCAAACGAGTTTCGAGCAAGCCTCGATCGCGGAGAACTTCCAGATTTGTCATCCCCTCTGGATAGCCTATTTTGAGTTGTTTGAGCCGCCGGGCTTGCTCAGCTAAAGGCGTGTTGCCAGATTGAGCAGAACGGTTAGAAAACCAGCGATCCAAAACTACACAGAAAATTATGCCTCCCACAAACAGTCCCACGGTTTCTAATACCCGGATTGTTGAGTCTTTAGGTAGTGCGACCTGATTTACCTGATTTATGAGAGGGGAGAGTACATTGCCAGATTCAGAGGCGGCAACAGAATGACGGTCAAAAGCCAGACTCAAGACCAAAATCGTGGCAAGACCGAGCCCAAATCGCACTGCAAACTTGGAGGCAAGCGAGCTGCGAATGGTCGGTCTGAGCGATCGTAAGATGTGGCGACCTGTGCCTCTAGGCAAACGGTCAATCAAACGGCTAATCATAATGACTCCTTTGATAAACACAGGTGATGGACATTCCTGGATGAATTGAAGATGGGGGATCAAGTCAAAGACCGCTTGACACGTATAAACTACCAGATTTGCTCCGAGTTACACCCAATATGCGATACTCACATTATCATATCGATATTATGTAGATTTGCTTCCACGATTGAGCGATCGCTAGTTTCGGCGATCGGATAGGTGTTGACTGAGGAATGGTAATGGATTGGTTAATTGCAACAATTAAGATCGGGCTAGCTGCTGCTGTGGCAACAACGTTTGACGACAACATTTATCTGACTGCCTTCTTCAGTGAGGTCAATCGTACTTTTCGTCCTCAACATATTGTGGTTGGTGAGATTCTAGGGTTCACGGTATTGGTGATGGTAAGTTTGGTTGGCTTCCTAATGGGGCTAGTGATTCCGTCAACTTGGACTGGTCTACTGGGGATTCTGCCGATACTCATTGGCTTGAACAATTTGCTCAACCTCAATAAGGATGATTCAGCCGAAGACAAGTCAGCCAATCTCAAAAGAAACTCTAAACTTCGAGGATTTGATTCAAGAAAGCGATCGCTCTGGGATGTAATCCGCGATCCGCAGACCTATCGCGTCTCCTCGGTCACGATTGCCAACGGCGGCAACAATCTTGGGATCTATATACCCCTGTTTGCCAGTAGCTCCATCCAAAATCTGGCTGTGATCGTACCCGTTTGCTATTTTATTCTTGGCTGCTGGCTGTGTATGTCCTATACTCTGACGCATCTACCTGGTATTGCTTTGGTACTCAGCCGTTATGCGAGCAAGTTTTTCCCTTTTGTACTGATGTGGCTGGGTTTCAGAATTCTGATGGACAGCGAATCCTATCGTCTTTTTCTACCGAACTCTTGACAGACAAAGGCACTCAAAAAATCTATGGCAACATTACCGTAGATTGCAAGTTTATAGATAACAGAATGTATCAATCATTAGATGATTCTCAAATTCCCGTTATCGATATCAGTTCCTTGGTATCGGATAATCCCGTAGATACAGTTGCAAACCAAATCCGACAAGCTTGCTGTGACACTGGTTTTTTTTACATTGTTAAGCATGGTGTAGACCGAGGATTGCAAAACCGTTTGGAGCAACTGAGCCGTCAGTTTTTTGCTCTAGATTTAGAAACTAAAATGCAAATTCGGATGGCGCTGGGAGGTCGGGCATGGCGCGGCTACTTTCCGGTTGGAGGTGAACTGACGAATGGTAAACCAGATTTGAAAGAAGGCATTTATTTGGGAGCGGAATTGAATCAAACCCATCCGGCTGTTCAAACAGGCGTTCCCATGCACGGAGCAAACCTGTTTCCAGATATTCCCCAGTTTCGCGAAACAATACTGGAATATCTGGCGGCGATGACCCAACTGGGTCACACGTTAATGACTGGAATGGCCCTGAGTTTGAACTTAGAAGCATCTTACTTTCGCGATCGCTACACGACAGATCCCCTGATTTTATTTCGCATCTTCAACTACCCACCCGAAAGCAATCCGCAAGGGCAATCTTGGGGAGTGGGAGAGCATAGCTAGTAAAAGTATAGTCATTTATCGCATGACATGGGAGGCATTAAGTCCCTCCCCTTTCGCTTGTACTTTGAGCGGATTGACCCGCCTCGGCCCAAGTACGCAGCTCTCTATCCCATTGCTAAAGGCATAAGGGAAAAGCTTTTCTCAGAATATTGTAAGCACCGTTAACATCG